>JBKJLU010000259.1:0-4342 GCA_046596815.1 Acidimicrobiales bacterium
CGGGAAGGATCGCTGGCCACCGAGTTGGCTGACGCGACGGACTCGTTCCGGCGAGGAGGCCGTCGGCTCCGCAGCCCTGCGCGCCGCCGTCACGGTGGCCTTTCCCCGCCGAAGATCCTGTGCGGCCAGGACCAGGAGCATGACGGAGGCAGCCATCCAAACCAGAGCGAGGAGGGCAATGACCCTCCGCCCTCGGCGGCCTGATCCCACTAGGTCGTCCACCTGCGACAGTATGAGCGATTGGGGAGGATCGGACCACTCCTAAAAACCCACACAGCGCGGTTTACTAGTGACAAAGGGTGTTCTTATCGGTAGCATGCGCACGAGTAGAAGAAACGACGAGATGGTGCGACCGGCACCGCCGTTGTACAAAGGGCGCGCAGGTGGCGTCGAGGAGCGACGATGACGACAATCGAAGAAGTTCCTTCTTCGTGGACGACCCGCGTTGCCGATCCGGCCCGCAGTGTGGCTCCTCAGTCGTCGCCAAGTCCTGGCTGGGCGCTGCGCCGGACCCTTGTGCTCCTCGACGTCGCCGCTGTTACGGCGGCGTGGACAGTTGCCCTGCAGAACAACCTCCGTGCCGATCCGACAGCCGTCGCCTGGTTCACACTTGTGGCGCTCGTGGCCGCATCCATGGCGGCGATCGGCGGCCTGCGCCTCTACCTTGCGCGCGTCTGCGCCATCCGGGCTGAGGAGATTCGCCTCATCGCACGTGCTTCCATCATCTCGGGGTTCGCAGCCCTGCTCCTTCCCCGGGTGCTGCCCGTGCAGATCTCTGGCGCCAGCGCCCTCGCTGGTAGCGCCGGCCTGTTCGCCCTCGTGAACGGCTGCCGTGCCGGCTTTCGGGCTTGGCTCCAGGCCGGTCGCCGTCGCGGCAGTTTCCTTCGCCCCGTGGTGATCGTCGGAGGCAACGACGAGGCCTTCGACCTGTTCAAACTCATCGGTGACCATCCCGAGACAGGATTCACGGTCGTAGCCGTGGCCGGCGAGGCGCTGGATTTCCCGCCCGCCGTTCGCCGATTGTCGCTCGGGAGGGGCCTCGCGCACAGCGTGAAGGACATCGGTGCCAGCGGGGTCATCATCGCCTCGAGTGCGCTCCACCACGTACAACTCAATCGCCTCGTCCGGGACTTTCACGGGTCTGGGCTCCACGTCCACCTGTCGAGCGGGCTCCGTGGTGTCGATCATCGACGGCTGCGCTCCCAGCCGATGGCGCACGAGCCGCTGTTCTATGTCGAGAGGACGTCACTTTCGCCCTGGCAGCTCAAAGCCAAGCGGGCCGTTGATCTCGTCTTCGCCGCCGCCGCCGCCGTCGTTGCCCTGCCCCTCCTCGTCGTAGCGGCGTTGGCCATCAAGCTCGACGACCGTGGACCGGTCTTCTACCGCCAGGTGCGTCCTGGACGCAACGAGGAGCCCTTCACGATCCTCAAGCTGCGGACGATGAGCGTCGGTGCTGATCGGCTCGAGCCCCATCGCGTGGACCCGAAGCAGGGGCCTCGGGCCAAGGTCGCCGACGATCCGCGTCGAACCCGCGTCGGTCGAATCCTCGAACAGATGAGCGTGGACGAGATCCCGCAGCTGTGGAACGTCCTTCGGGGCGAGATGAGCCTCGTCGGACCGCGCCCTGCGCTTGTCCACGAGGCGGCGGAGTTCGACGAGGAGCTGAAGTGCCGTTACTCCGTACCGCCCGGCGTCACCGGGCTCTGGCAGGTCGAGGCGCGGGACAACCCCTCGTTCTCGGCCTACAGGCGCTACGACCTCTTCTACATCGAGAACTGGTCGGTCGGACTCGACCTCGCCATTCTCGTGTCGACTGCACAACAGGTTGGGTTGCGTGCCTTGAACGCCTGCCTCCGCCGTCGCACCCCGCGTCGGACACTGGCGATCCTCGCGTCGGAGTAACACCGCAACCGATTTGCGACCGGGCGCCGTCGGCGCCGACGCTGTCACGCCGATGCGACGCCGATCGAAGCACCCTGGCCGTCCGCCGCTTCCCGAGGGCTTCGGAACCATTTGGCTGGCTGTGGCCCTCGATCTCGTCGGTTTCGGGATCGTCCTGCCGATTCTGCCTCTCTACGCCGAACGATTCGACGCCGGCCCCGCCGCCATCGGCCTCCTGGTGGCTTCGTTCTCGCTCGCCCAATTCGTCTTTGCCCCCATCTGGGGGCGCTGGTCCGATCGGGTGGGGCGCAAGCCGGTCCTGGTGCTCTCGCTCGCCGGCACGGCCGTCGGCAGCCTGCTCACCGGGCTCGCCGGATCGCTCTGGTTGCTCTTCGCCGCCCGCATCCTCGATGGCATCTCCGGGGCCAGCGTTTCGGTCGCGCAAGCCGCCGTCACCGACCTGGCTCCTCCGGAGCAGCGCCCTCGCCTGCTCGGCCTGCTCGGCGCGGCGTTCGGGATCGGGTTCGTGGCCGGCCCCGCCATCGGCGCCCTCGCCGCCCTCGGTGGCGCCCACGTGCCCTTCCTCGTGGCCGCTGCCCTGGCCGGCGTCAACGCCATCGTCGCCGCCTTCCGTCTTCCCGAGACCCACCCCCGACGACCTGACCAAGGGTTTTGGAGGGCCAGGCGACACGAATCGAGTGCTGTGGCCCTCCAAAACCCGGTGGGGGGTCGGTCGATCCGGCGGGAACTGGCCGGTTACCTCTTGGTGGCTTTCGTGAGCCTGGTCGCCTTCAGTGGATTCGAGACGACCTTCGCCCTCTTCGGCGAGCGCCGCCTCGGACTGCGCCTTGCGGGTACGGGCGTCGTCTTCACCATGATCGGCGTCCTCATTGCCCTCGTGAACGCCGGCGCCGTGGCCCCGGCGGTGCGCCGGCTGGGCGAGCCGGGCACCCTTCGGCTCGGGCTGGTGCTGAACGGATGCGGTCTCGCCATCCTTCCGTTCGTGCACTCGTGGATCGCGCTGGCTCCGGCGCTGCTGTTCCTCACCGCCGGGCAAGGGCTCGTGACTCCGACGTTGGCCGCCACCGTCGCCGGACGCGTGTCCGACGACCGCCGGGGCGCGGCGCTGGGGGCCCAACAGTCGGCCGGGGGCCTCGCCCGGGTGGTCGGACCGGTCGCTGCGGGCTTCGCCTTCGAGCGGATCGGGGTGGGCGCGCCCTATCTCGGGGGCGTTGCGCTGGTGGCGCTGGCCGTCGTCGTGCTCAGTCGAGCAGAGCGCCCCGTGCCTCCAGCCACGCCGCAGCCGTCTCGACCGGAAGCTCCCAGGCCGACTGGCCGATGAGCGGCCGGTAGCCCATCTCCTTGTTGATGCCGAGCATGGCGTCGTTGGAGTCGGCATTGCCCGTGCGGATGTTGGTGACGTCCGGCTTCTCGTCGAGCACCCGCAGGGTCATGGCCGCTTTCAGCCACTTACCCAAGGCGTGGCCGCGGTGTTCTGGCCTCACACCGGTGGCACCGACGTAAGCGAACTGCGGTTCATTGGGGTTGTGGGTGACGTCGTGGAATCCTGCCCAGTCTCCGGTCGCGCGATGTTGGGCCACCAGCACCCAGTTTTCGTAGCCGATGGCCGTCATCACCTTCTCGCTGTCTCGGATCTGCTGCTCGGTGACGGTGAAGTCGTTGAGTTGCAAGTCGTCGAGCGGGGCGGTGTTCATGACGAGGACGAGGTCGAGCCACTTCGCCATGTGCTCGTCCGGCACCGCTCCGTCCCAACCGATGAGTTCGTACTCTGCGGCTCGGTCGGCGGCTTCGGAGACCCACCGCTCGAGCATCGGGCGATCGACCTCGACCAGCGGGAGATGGTTCATGTGGTTGGCCTGCTTGGTCGTGGCCCCGACCGCCTCCGCGAACTCGGGTCCGGGGCGCCCCTCGACGGTGTGCGCGATGAGGCGGGTCTTGTTTTCGGCGAACGCAAAGCGCACGAGCTCGGCCAACAGCCGGGTGCCAAGTCCCTGCCGGCGATGGGTGGGCAGGAGGTTCACGCCGGCGAAGAGCACATCGGGGTTGTCGTCCTCGGGGTCGATGTTCGTGCCTGCCGACCCGACGAGCTGGCCCTCGGCGTCTCGCACCCGGAAGCTGATGCGGCGGATGCGCTCGGGCGCCGACCGGGTGGCGGCGATGGCCTGCTCGACGGTCGACGGCGGATCGTCGGGCAGCACCTCTTGGGTCATGAGGTTGCCGAAGGCCACCCGCTCGGCAATCTCGTGATCGGTGTCCTGCAGTGGGTCGTGCTGGGTGATCGTGTAGCCAGCCGTCCCTGTCCCCGCCAATGTCGTCATGGCGCACACGGTACGGACGCGGAGCAAATCGGACAAGCGGGTTTCGGTGGAAGGATCACGTCATGGCCGAACGTGAACGTCCGTTGAGTCGTGCCGGCATCTGGATCACCAGGATCGTGTTG
>JBKJLU010000030.1:0-2573 GCA_046596815.1 Acidimicrobiales bacterium
CTCAACAGCTGGCCCGACAACGTCAACCTCGACAAGGCCCGCCGGCTGCTGTGGCCGATCAAGCAGAAGTACGGCCGCAGCATCTCGTGGGCCGATCTTTTGGTCTTCACCGGCAACCGCGCCATCGAGACGATGGGCCTCAAGACGTTCGGATTCGGCGGCGGCCGTGAGGACATCTGGGCAGCCGAGGAGGACGTCTTCTGGGGCCCCGAGCGGGTGTGGCTCGAAGACCAGCGCTACAGCGGTGACCGCGAACTCGCGAACCCGCTGGGTGCCGTGCAGATGGGTCTGATCTACGTCAACCCCGAAGGCCCCAACGGCAACCCCGATCCGATGGCTTCAGCCCGCGACATCCGAGAGACGTTCGGCCGGATGGCCATGAACGACGAAGAGACGGTCGCGCTGATCGCCGGCGGTCACACGTTCGGCAAGGCCCACGGCGCCGCCGACCCCGATGGCAACGTCGGGCCCGAGCCCGAGGGCGCAGGCCTGGCCGAGCAAGGGTTCGGCTGGAAGGGTGGCTTCGGCTCTGGCAAGGGCGGCGACACGATCAGCAGCGGGCTGGAGGGTGCGTGGACGAATGACCCGATCCGGTGGGACAACGGCTACTTCGAGATCCTGTTCGGCAACGAGTGGGAGCTGACGAAGAGCCCCGCCGGTGCGCAGCAATGGAAGCCGAAGAATCCCGAGTCGCAGGACATCGTGCCCGACGCCCATGACCCGGCGAAGCGTCACGCACCGATGATGGCGACGACCGACCTCGCCATGATCGTCGACCCGGTCTACAAGGAAATTTCGCAGCGGTTCTTCGAGAACCCCGACCAGTTCGCCGACGCATTCTCACGCGCCTGGTTCAAGCTTCTGCACCGTGACATGGGACCGATCGTCCGCTACCTCGGACCGTGGGTACCCACCGAGGAGCTGATCTGGCAGGACCCGGTCCCCGCCGTCACCCACCAGATGGTCGACGACGCTGACATCTCGGCGCTCAAGGGCAAGATCCTCGGTGCCGGCCTGTCGACGTCGCAGTTGGTGGCGACCGCCTGGGCCTCGGCCTCGACCCATCGTCAGACCGACAAGCGGGGTGGCGCCAACGGCGCTCGCCTCCGCCTTTCGCCCCAGATCGAGTGGGACATCAACGTCATCTCGGGGACGCCGCGGGTCTTGGCGGCTCTCGAAGGCATCCAGCAGGAGTTCAACGGTGCCCAGTCCGGTGGCAAGCAGGTTTCTCTTGCTGACCTGATCGTGCTGGGCGGCTGCGCCGCAATCGAGCAGGCGGCCAAAGCTGCGGGCCACGACGTGCGGGTGCCGTTCACGCCGGGGCGCTCCGATGCAACACAGGAGCAGACCGACACCGAGTCCTTCGCCGTGCTCGAGCCGACGGCCGACGGGTTCCGCAACTACTTCCAGAAGGGCCACGACCTCGCGGCCGAGCACCTCCTGGTCGACAAGGCCTTCATGCTGAAGCTGTCGGCTCCCGAGATGACCGCTCTCGTCGGCGGCATGCGGGTGTTGAAGGCGAACGCCGGAGACTCTGACCACGGCGTGTTCACCAACCGACCCGAGATCCTGACCAACGACTTCTTCGTGAACCTTCTCGATATGGCCACGGAGTGGAAGGCGACCTCGGAATCCGAGGACGTGTTCGAAGGCTGCGATCGCGTGACCGGAGAACGGCGTTGGACCGGCACCCGCGTGGATCTCGTCTTCGGGTCGAACTCCGAACTCCGGGCCCTCGCCGAGGTCTATGGCAGCAACGACGCCGAGCAGAAGTTCGTCGGCGACTTCGTGGCTGCCTGGGAAAAGGTCATGAACCTCGATCGCTTCGATCTCGCCTGAGCAACACCGAAGAGATCGCAGGCCGACGCGCAAGCCCGGCCTGCGATCTCTTCGCGACGTCCCCCAGACGGACAGCGGCGATCGACCTCTCAGCGCTTGGATCGACGGCGAAGAATCCCTGACCTCTCCCCGAGAACGACGAGGGCGACGGACGCGGCGATGGCCACAAGGGCGCCCAGGACGTTGAGCTCGAAGATGTCCCCGGTCCCGAGGATGTTGGCGGCGATCCCACCGACGACCGAGCCGATGACCCCGAGCAGCAACGTCATGCCGAGGCTCAACTCCTGGCGACCGGGAACCAAGGCGCGCGCGACAGCCCCAACGACCAGTCCGAAGACAATAAATCCGATCATGCGCTCTCCCGACGTCGCCGGATCAGAGAGACCCGGTCGCTTGGCTCCATCATCGACGATCCGAGGAGTCGATACGCATCGGTCACAGAAATCTCGTCAAAGCGGCAATTGTTCCTTCACCTTTTCGTCGTTCAGAGCCGATGCATTCCGTTGACCATCCCTAGATAGAAAGACCTGCATGAACCTTCGTCGCACTCTCGCCGCAGCCCTGGCTCTTGCCGCAGGCTCGACCACGCTCGTACTCGCACCCAGTTCCCCCGCTTCGGCATCGCTCGCCGACGGTCGCGCCAGATTCACCCGTCAGGAGGCGGGCGCCCAGTTCCAGTGGTCGTCGCCCGTCATCGGCGTTATCGGCGGCACCGAGGTCACCGCCGTCGGCGG
>JBKJLU010000036.1:0-8796 GCA_046596815.1 Acidimicrobiales bacterium
ATCCAGTTGATGAGCACGATCCAGGCCTCGCGAGAAGCGACCGACGGGCTCACGGGCTCGTTCCGGGCGTCGTATCTCCTCGGAGCCGGGGTCTGCGGTCTCGGCGTCGTCTGCCCCCTGTTCCTCCGGAGCGCGCAGCGGGGCGCCCCTGAGGACGCCCCGCAAGCAGCACTTTCGAGGTCGTGACTACTCCTCGGTGATCTCGCTATTCCTCAGTGATGTCTTTGATCTTGGCCGCGACCTCTTGGGCGGTGGCGTCCGGCGCCCCACCCTGCATGGCCATGAGCTTGGTCATGTCGCCCTCGACCTTGATCTGACCGGCCATGAAGGCCTGCATGCCGGCCTGGGGGTTGCCGTCCACGAAGATGGCCTTGGCCACCGAGTAGGGCACGGTGATCTTGACTTCGGCGCCTTCGATGTGGCCGAGGTCCATCTCCATCTCGCCGGACGAGCTGTCCATGTGGGCGTCGATGCTGCCCTCGCCGAACGGCACGTCGGTGATGACCTGGTTCATCTTCACGGACGGGGCGGCTGCGCCACCCTTGCCCCGATACTCGTCGCGGATCTTCTTCGCCTCGTCCATCCACTCCGGGCTCAGAAACGGGTACTTCGCCAACGCGTTCTCCTTAGGTGAGACCGGGAGACATCCCGGTTTTTGCACGACCGACGCTAGTAGCTACAGCCGGACGAGGTCGGGGAGCGTGCCGGCGTTGGCCGCTTCGGCGATCTCGTCCGAGGCGGCGATGGCCCGCACCACGAATCGACCGGCGAACGTCGCCAAATCACCGAGCGTCTGGTCGATGCGCCCGGTGCGATGGAGGTGGCTGAACGAGGAGACGGCGCCGACCACGCCCCAGGCCAGCAGCATGGGATCCTCATCGCGGATCAGCCCTTGGTCGATTCCGGCCCGGATGTGACGAGCCGTGTCGTGGGCGTGGATGTCGCCCTCGCCGCGCAGCGCCTTCGTGAGAGTCGGACCGAGGGATTCCAAGTCGATGATCGAGTAGAGGCGGCGGTGTTCGCCCATGAACCGGATCGACGACTCGGTACCCTGCCGCAGCCGCAGGAGCGGGTTGGCAGAGGCATCGATGGCCCCGCGTTGCTGCTGGCGCATCCGGTGCCTGGTCACCTCGATCAGTTCGGTGAACACCGCCTCCTTGTTGTCGAAGTACCAGTAGAAGAGGCCTTTGGCCACGCCGGCGGCGCGCACGATGTCGATGACCCGTGTTTCGGCGTAGCCCCGTTCGGCGAACAGCTCCGCCGCATGGTCGAGCAGCTGGCGTTTGCGTTCGAGCCCTTGTCTCGTCAGTCGGCGGTCGCCGTGGTCCTCCACACCATCTCCCCCGAATCGCTCGCCGTGGCCCAAATCGGACCACGTCTTGACCACGGGGTCAAGGGCTGGACCCCTCGCGGTAGCATCGACGCCTGATGAGTGGGGCATCCCGGGTCGAGCGCCTGGCGGACAAAGAGCGCAATCCGAAGTGGAAGCACGTTCCGTTTCGGATCGAGATGTCGGAGTGCATCAACTGCGACACCTGCATCCGGCACTGCCCGCCCCAGTTCGGCGCCATCTTCAATCACGGCATCGACGTCATCATCATTCCGGAGCTGTGCTCGGGTTGCGGCAAATGCCTGCCGCCGGTCTGCCCGGTCAACTGCATCTACGAAGACCCGGACTGGGAACCGGCGACGCCCGACTGGTGGGCCGAGCCTCTCGAGAACGAGGATCCGTACACATGAGGTCTGGCACATGAGTTCCGTCCTCGCCGGCGCCGAGCCGTTCTCCGCCGCTGGCGGACCCAACGGCGTGCTCGTCCTCCACGGCTTCACCGGCAATCCGCAGTCGATGCGGGGACTGGCCGAAGCGTTCGCGGCGGCCGGATACTCCGTCGAGCTTCCCTTGCTGCCAGGCCACGGCACCTCGATCGAGGACATGCTCGAGACCGGCTGGAGCGACTGGTCGGGCGCGGCGGAGTTGGCGTTCTGCGAACTCGAGAGTCGGTGCGAAAAGGTCGTCGTCGCCGGACTCTCCATGGGCGGCACGCTGGCCGCGTGGTTGGCCGCCCGCCATCCCGAGGTCGCCGGACTGGTCGCCGTGAACCCGGCGGTCGAACCGGCAGGTGAGGCGTTCGCCGACATCCTGAAGATGACGCTCGAGCAGGGCACGGCGGTCATGCCGGCGATCGGCAACGACGTCGCCGATCCCGATCAGCGCGAGCTCGCCTACGACGGCGTACCGGTCGCCCCGCTGCTCACCCTCGTCGAGGCCCAGTCCGAGCTGTCCCCGCTGCTGGGCGACATCGCCTGCCCCACGCTGCTCGTCACCAGCCGCAACGATCACGTCGTTCCGCCGAGCAACAGCGACTACCTGGCCGAGCGGGTGACCGGACCGGTCGAGCGCGTCTTCCTCGACCGGTCCTTCCACGTGGCCACCCTCGATTACGACCGCGCCGACATCGAGTCCCGCGCCGTCGCCTTCGCCAACCAGGTCACCTCCGTCTAACGAGCCGTCCCAGCCAGAACGGGCGGCGGAGCGTTTCCCACACGGTCGAGGGATGCCGTCGTCCACCTCGGCCACTCGCGTCTCCATCAGAACGGAACCTCCTGGGTGAGGAGACCGGCCCCGACGGCGCGACCCGACAGCACGCGGCAGAACTCGACGGCGTCGAGGGTGATCGCCTCACCGTCGGCGCCGGAGGTGAACGACCCACCGGCGGGACCTTCGAGATGCAGGGTGAACGGCTTGCCGTGGCGGCGGGCCCACTCGGCGACGACGTCGGCCACGATCCGTCCGTCGTGTTCGGTGGTGAGCACGAGCAGGTGACCGGTCGCGCGGCTGATGTCGACGCGGTGCATCCAGGCGTCGCGGGTGAGGATGATGTCGAGGAGGTAGCGGACGCGCCACGTTTCCCTGACGCCGCCGACCTCCTCTTTCACCGGTACCGGCAGCGAGCGCATCGGTGAGCGTCGCGTCCTCCATGCGGCTTGGATAGGGGCGGCAGCCGCGAAGCGATCCAGGACCTGTTCGGTGGTGAGCGAGGCGCGGTCCTGCACCTGCACCGCCGTCATACCGTCGACGAACGGACCGTCGCCCGCGGCCTTGCCGGCAGCCCGCATGAGACGAATCAGGGGCCGGAGGCCGCTGAACCCCTCGACCGCTCCGAGTAGGTGACCGGACATCGCCCGCACGTCCCACGCAGGGCAGTCGGTTGGCTTCCGCCAGTCCGCGGGTTCGAGCGAACGCAGCAGCTCGAGCAGTCGCTGGTTCTCGGCCGCCGCGAGGACGCGGGCCTCGCCTCGGGGAATGGGGGGGATGTCTGTCGCGACCGTGGTGGTCAACATCTCTTGCCGCCTTTCGTGGTGGTGGTTGCTGCCTGCTTGGACTGCAGATGGTGGAAGAACATCTCCACGGCTTCGTCGAGCAGGCGGGTCCAGCGGTCTCCGCCCGGATCGTTCGAGATCTGTTGGTCGGTGAGGCCCGTACCGAGAGCGGTGAAGAGGTCGACCGACCGCTCATCCGTGAGTCCGATCGAGGCAAATCGCTGTTGCATCGCTTCGAAACTGTCGACGGAGATCGCGAACGATTCGGGCGACGGCTCGAACCCGGGGATCGTGCGTTGGAAGAGCAGCTGGTACCGGACGGGGTCATCGGTGCAGAACCCGACGAAGAACCGACTGATCGTCTTGAGGTCGGACAGCGGGTCGCCCGTCCACACGAGGGCGTTCTCTCCCCGGGCGAAGGCCTCGGCACCCGCGGCAAACATGGCATCGAAGATGTCGTTCTTCGAGGCGAAGTACGAGTAGAGCGACGGGGCCTGCATACCCACCCGGGCGGCCAGGTCGCGGAGCGAGAGGGCGGCCAGGCCGTTGTCGCGCACCAATTCCCACGCCGCATCCACGATCTCCGTTTTTGTCGCCTCACGACGTTCGGCACGCCGATCGCGCATCGGTTTCTCTAACACCCTTAGGAGAAGACAACATCGTTCGGGTTTTGTCAAGTTCTTCGGTTCGCTCCGCCGATGAAGCCGGCACGCTCACATGCCGGCTGCTCGCTGGCGCTCCCGACGCCGGCCTGAGCGATCCGGATCGGTCAGTAGTGTCCGACCGTGGCAACCGAGAAGATCACTCCTGCCGACGTACGCCATGTGGCCACGCTGGCCCGCCTCGACGTGACCGACGAAGAGGTCGAGCTCTTCGCTGGGCAGCTGGCCGCGGTGCTCGAACACGCCGAGGACGTCGAGGCCCTCGACACCGCCGGCGTGCCCCCCACGGCCCACCCGCTCCCGCTGGTCAACGTGCTGCGCGACGACGTCGCCCGGCCCGGCGCCGACCGCGACGAGGTGCTGGCCATGGCCCCCCAGGCCGAAGCCGGCCGCTTCCGCGTCCCCCGCATTCTGTGATGTCCGCCATCGAGATTGCCGCGGCGGTTCGTCGGGGGGATCGGACGGCGCGCTCGGTTGTCGACGAACACCTGGCCGTCATCGAAGGTCGCGAGGCCGAGATTCACGCCTTCAACCTGGTGCTCGCCGACGAGGCAAGGGCCGATGCTGATGAGCTGGATCGGCGCATCGCCGCGGGGGAAGACCCTGGCCCGCTGGCCGGCGTGCCCGTCGCCCTCAAGGACAACCTCTGCACTCAGGGCATCCCGACAACGTGTTCGTCCCGGATACTCGAGGGATGGCGTCCGCCGTACTCCGCCACCGTCGTCGAGCGGCTCCGAGCCGCCGGCGCCATCCCCATCGGCAAGACGAACCTCGACGAGTTCGCCATGGGTTCCTCGACAGAGAACTCGGCGTTCGGACCGACCCGCAACCCCCTCGACCTCACCCGAGTCCCGGGCGGATCGAGCGGCGGTTCGGCGGCGGCGGTCGCCGCCGGGTTCGCCCCCCTGGCCCTCGGCTCTGACACTGGCGGATCGATCCGCCAGCCCGCCGCGCTGTGTGGGGTCGTCGGGGTCAAGCCGACCTACGGAGCCGTCTCCCGCTACGGACTCATCGCCTTCGCCAGCAGTCTCGATCAGGTCGGCCCGTTCGCGGCAACCGTCGCCGACGCCGCCACCCTGCTCGAGGTGATCGGCGGACACGACCCTCGCGATTCGACCTCGGTGCCGCAGCCGGCGCCGGCCCTCGCCGACTCCCTCGACGAGGGTGTCGACGGCCTCCGCATCGGCATCGTCCGAGAACTGATGGACGGCATCGACGCCGACGTGCTCGCTCGCGTGCACGCCGCCGCCGAGGCGCTCACCTCTGCCGGCGCCAAGGTCGAGGAGGTCTCGGTGCCGGCTTGCATCTACGGCCTCTCGGCCTACTACCTCATCGCCCCGGCCGAGGCCTCGAGCAATCTGGCCCGCTACGACGGGGTGCGCTACGGCCTGCGCGTCGACGCCGATGACATCACCACGATGTACGGCGCCACCCGTGCCGCCGGCTTCGGCCCCGAGGTGAAGCGCCGCATCATGCTCGGCACCTACGCCCTCTCCGCCGGTTACTACGACGCCTATTACGGACAGGCCCAGCGGGTGCGCACGCTCATCATCCGAGACTTCGACGCCGCCTACGCCAACTTCGATGCGTTGCTGTCACCGACGGCCCCGACCACGGCCTTCGCCTTCGGCGCCAAGACGGAGAACCCCCTCGCCATGTACCTCTCGGACGTCTGCACGATCCCGTCGAACCTGGCCGGCCATCCCGCCATGTCGGTGCCCTTCGGCGTCGGTGACGACGGCCTGCCTGTCGGCGTGCAGGTGATGGCGAACGCCTTACAGGAACCGATGATGTTCCGGGTCGCTTCAACCATCGAGCGCGCAGCCGCAGACAAGGGAGCCGGCTGATGGCGGATTGGGAGATGGTGATCGGGCTCGAGGTCCACTGCGAGCTGCGCACCGAGACGAAGTTGTTCTGCTCGTGCCGTAACGCCTTCGGCGACGAGCCCAACACCAACATCTGCCCGGTGTGCCTCGGCCTGCCGGGGTCGCTGCCGGTGCTCAACCGCAACGCCGTCGAGTACGCCATGCGCATCGGCGAGGCGCTGCACTGCGAGATCAAGCCGAGCATCTTCCACCGGAAGAACTACTTCTATCCGGACATGCCGAAGGACTATCAGACGTCGCAGTACGACGAGCCCATCAACGTCGACGGTTGGCTCGAGTTGCCGTCGGGCCAGCGGGTCGGCGTCGAGCGGGCCCACATGGAAGAAGACACCGGCAAGTCCACCCACATCGGTGGCGGCGGCGGCCGCATCCACGGTGCCGACCATTCGCTCGTCGACTACAACCGCGCCGGCGTCCCCCTCGTCGAGATCGTCAGCCGGCCTGACCTGCGCTCGGCCGACGAGGCCAAGGCCTACGTGAGCGAGCTCCGGGCCATCCTCGTGGCCACCGGAGCGTCCGACGGGAAGATGGAGGAGGGGTCGCTGCGGGTCGACGCCAACGTGTCGATCCGTCCCGCCAATGCGGCGGTCTACGGCACCCGCTGCGAGATCAAGAACATGAACTCGCTGCGCTCGCTCGGCCGGGCCATCGACTACGAGGCCAAGCGCCAGATCCAGATGCTCGAGGACGGCGAGCGCATCGTCCAGGAGACCCGCCACTGGAGCGAGGACGAGGGCCGTACGTCGTCGATGCGATCGAAGGAAGAAGCCTTCGACTACCGCTACTTCCCCGAGCCCGACCTCGTGCCGGTCGTGCCCGACGACGAGTGGCGCGCCGCCGTGAAGGCGGCCCTTCCGGCCATGCCCTTCGAGCGCCGCACCACGTTGGCCGCGGCCGCCGGCGTCGCCCCCGCCGACGTCGCCCTACTGGTGGAACTCGACCTCGACACCCTGGTGCTCGAGGCCATCGCCGCCGGCGCCGATCCGAAGCGTGCCCTCAATCGGGCCGCCAACGAGATCGCCGCCGACATCGCCCACGTTGATCGCCTCTCGGCCGAGGTGTTCGCCAAGGTCGTGGAGATGGAGTCGTCGGGCCAGCTCACCGCCACCCAGGCCAAAGCCGTGCTCGCCGCGCTGCTCGCCGGGGAAGGCACCGACCCCGAGGCCATCGCTGCGGCCAAGGGATTCGAGGCCATGGACTCCTCTGCGCTGGAAGCGGCCGTCGACGAGGTCATCGCTGACAACCCTGAAGCCTTCGAGAAGTTCAAGGCGGGGGACGCCAAGGTGGCGGGCATGCTCATCGGCCAGGTCATGAAGAAGACCCAGGGCAAGGCCGACGGCAAAGCCGTCACCGCCATCCTCCGTCTTCGAGCCGGGCTCTGATGCGCGTATCGTCGGTCGGGTGACCATGTTCGCCGCTACTGGGGCCGCCGTTTCCGATCTCGAGAAGGCGACGGCCTTCTACGTCGAGGTCTTCGGCATGAAGAAGCTGCAGTCGTTCGACCTCGACGACATGAACGAACACATCCTCGGGTCGGGGAAGCCGGGCGAGGCGTCGCTCGTGCTGATGCAGTTCAAGAACCGCGACAAGCCGCCGCACGACACCGAGGCGACCAAGTTCGTCTTCTACGTTCGCGACGCCGTGGCCACCGCTGCCGCTGTCGTGTCGGCCGGGGGACGGATCACGCGAGAGCCCACGCCGTTCGCCGACTCGCTGGTCGGCTTCGCCACCGACCTCGACGGCTACCTGCTCGAGCTCCTCCAGGTGAGCAAGCCTTGATCGTCGCTGAGCTGCGGGTGTCCGCCGCCGACCTCGCCACTCGCACCGGATGGGTGGCCAAGCCGGAGGGACTGTGCAAGGGCGGCATGTGCGTGCCGTTGCCGGCTGGGTCCGCCGAGGGCGACACTCTCGACCTCGCCGTCGTGGCCGAGCGGCTGCGGATGCCCATCGTGCACGACGAAGCATCGGGTCTCTATGCCCTCGGACCGGCGACCGTCGGCGGACGGGCGCTCGACACCGCCGAGGCTCCCGAGCTGACGCTGCCCGACCTCGACGGCAACCAGTTCACGCTGTCTTCGTTGCGGGGCAAGAAAGTGGTCGTCACCTCTTGGGCCTCGTGGTGAGGCTGTCGCTTTGATCTGCCCGTGTGGCAGACCCTCTACGAAGAGCTCGCTCCTCAGGGTGTCGAGATCGTTACCGTGGCCCTCGATCTGGCCGGAGACGTCGCCGTCCGCCAGTTCATCGAAGCGGCCAAGCCGACCCACCCGTCCCTGATCGACAAGGCCCACGTCACCGACGAGCTCCTCGGATTCGTGAACGTACCGATGGCCGTCTGGATCGACGAGGACGGCATGCTCGTACAGCCGGCCCACGTGTCTCAGGTGCAGGGCAACCTCACCGGCGACAAGCCCATCCCCGACGACGTCGCCCCAGCAATGCGGCTGGCCATCGAGACGGTGCGGAGGATCCCCCGCACGGCCGAGCAGTACCTGCCGGCGTTGCGGGACTGGGCCGCGAACGGCGCTGCCAGCCGCTTCGCCCGCACGCCCGAAGAGGTCGTCGCCCGGTCGGACGAGCGGCCGCCCGAACACGCAGAAGCCGCGGCTTCGTTCGAGCTCGGACAGCACCTGTGGCTGCAAGGTGATGCTGACGCCGCCGTGCCGTGGTTCAAGAAGGCCCACTCGCTCCATCCGGAGAACTGGACCTACAAGCGCCAGGCCTGGACGCTCGCCACCACCCCCCCGGACGCCGCCGCCAGCGACAAGGTCTACGACGGTGACTGGATGACCGACGTGCTCGCCAGCGGCCCCGAGAACTACTACCCCCCACTCCACCTCGAGGGTTGAAGTTGCCCTTGCGTACTCCGCAAGGGCAACACCAACGGGTTTCGACGTCGATAAGGGCAACCGCAACGGGGTTCAGCCATC
>JBKJLU010000079.1:0-16140 GCA_046596815.1 Acidimicrobiales bacterium
CGCCCTGGCTGACGACGTAGTAGCCCATCTCGCCGAGCGGGTTCTCGGTGTGGGCCCACGCCTCGCCCGCCGGCACCTTGATGCTACGGGGCACCTTGGCCTGGATGGGCCCGGCCGGTAGCCCGTCGAGCAGCTGGTCGACCATCTTGGTGGCCTCCCGGGTCTCCTGCAGGCGCACCCAGTAGCGGGCGTAGGAGTCGCCGTCCGGATGGGTCCAGACCTTCCAGTCGACCTCCTTCCAGGCCAACGGGCTCGGGCTGTCGCGACGCAGGTCCCAGTCGACGCCGCTGGCCCGGAGGTTGGCGCCCGAGAGCCCGTAGTCGAGGGCGATCTGGCGGGGGATGACGCCGATGCCGCGGCAGCGCTCGGCGAAGATCTCGTTGCCGAGGAGCAGCGTCTCCATCTCGTCACAGAAGGTGCGGATGCCCTCCATGGCCGACTTGCACTCCTCGACCCAGCCCTTGGGGAGGTCTTCCTTCAGCCCGCCGACCCGGTCGTAGTTGGGGTGGAAGCGACCGCCGGTGGCCGACTCGAGCAGGTTGAGCACGTGCTCGCGGTCACGGAAGGCGAAGAAGACCGGGGTGATGGCGCCGAGCTGCACGCCCATGTCGCCGAGGAACAGGGCGACGTTGGCGATGCGTCCGAGCTCGAACATGATCGTACGGATCCACTGGGCGCGCGGCGGGGCCTCGACCTCGTAGAGGTTCTCGGCGGCGAGGATGAACGGCACCTCGTTGCAGAAGCTGCCGAGCCAGTCGATGCGGTTGATGAGGGTCGTGACCTGCTGGTACTTCCGGACCTCGCAGAGCTTCTCGTAGCCCCGGTGCATGTATCCGCAGACCGGATCGGCCCAGACGACCTGCTCGCCGTCGAGGCGCACGACGATGCGCAGCGTTCCGTGGGTGGCCGGATGCTGGGGCCCGATGTTGAGGGTCATGCCCTCGGTCTCGAGTTCGAAGCGGATGCGGGCGTCGGCCGCCTGGCCGGCGATGTAGGCCCGCTGCTGATGCTCGGTGACGGTCACGCCGGTGCCTCCGCTTCTTCTTCGTCCTCGCCTGGGATCGGTTCTTTGTCCACCAGGCCGGGCCACGGCTTCACCATGCGGGCCAGCAGCGGGAAGTCCTTGCGCAGCGGGAAGCCCCCGAACTCGGTGGGGAGATAGAGGTGGCGGAGGCCGGGGTGTCCCTGGAAATCGAACCCGAACATCTCCCAGGTCTCGCGTTCGTGCCAATCGGCGCCGCGGAACACGTCGATGATCGACTCGACGCTCGGATTGGCGTCGTCGAGGTCGGCTTTGAGGGTGATGCCGACCTTGCGTTCGATGTCGTAGAGGCGGGTGAACACCTGGAAGCGGGTGTCCCCGCCGGCGACGCCCGTCTCATAGCCACCGGTGGGTGTGTTCTCGTCCGGGGCGGCAGCTTCGGCGGCGACGCCGTACGTCTGCTCGTTGCGGTTGGTCAGGTCGATGCTCGGCATCCAGTCGATGCCGCTGAGGAAGCAGAAGTAGGTGAACCCGTGGTCCTTGCACCACTGCACCGTCTGGCGCCAGGCGCTCGGTGTGACCCGAATCCAGGCGTCGCCCTTCTCGACGACCGAGCCGACGACGGCGTCGCCGATCGCGGCCACGAGCGCCTCGACGATCGGGTCACGCAACTCGTCTGGTTCACGAGGCGCCGGCACGTCCTCGGGGACGGCCTGCGCCTCGTCTTCAGCGATGTCGTCGCTCATTCGATCGGTCCGCCGCCGACGACGACCGGATCGCCCCGCCAGCGGTCGGCCATGTTCTCGTTCTGAATCATTTGCTGCAGCAGCACGATGCCCTCGAGCAGGGCTTCGGGCCGAGGGGGGCAGCCGGGCACGTAGACGTCGACGGGGATGATCTGATCGACGCCCTTGGTGACCGAATAACTGTCCCAGTAGGGACCACCGCAGTTGGCGCAGCTGCCCATGGAGATCACGTACTTCGGGTCCGGCATCTGTTCCCAGAGCCGGCGGATCGGCGGGGCCATCTTGTCGGTGACCGTGCCGGAGATGACGACGAGGTCGGCTTGGCGGGCGCTGGCCGGCAGCGGGATGACGCCGAGGCGCATCACGTCGTAGCGGGGCGAGCCGAAGGCGGCACCCATCTCGATGGCACAGCAAGCGAGGCCCCACTGGTACACCCAGAGCGAGTACTTACGGCCGTAGTTCAACAGCCAGGTCAGAGGCTTCGGGACCTTGCCGCTCTCGACTAGACCCACCGGAGCACACCCTTTCGCCACGCATAGACGAGGCCGAGGGCCAAGATCACGATGAAGACGATCATCTCGACGAGACCGAAGACGCCGAGCGTTTCCAGCTGCACCGCCCACGGGAAGATGAAGACGGCTTCCACGTCGAACAGCACGAAGAGCAGCGCGAACACGTAGTACCGGATCTGGCTCTGGGACCACCCGGTTCCGACAGGATCGACACCGCTCTCATAGGGGATGTACTTCTGGGGCTGGGGTCGACGGGGCCGGATCAAGCTGCCGACGCCTAGCAACGCGCCGGTGAGCAGCAAGGCGGCACCCCCGAGAATGGCCACCGTCAGGTAGCTCCGGAGGAAGTCCGACATCGGGGCGGGAGCCTAGTGAGCGGGTTCACACGCCGCCAAAGTGACGGGACCGCCAGACTGGACGGATGGCGCCCAGCTACCACCGCCTCGGCGACGTTCCCCGGAAACGACACGTGGCCCACCGCGCTCCGGACGGCCAGCTGTACCACGAGGAGGTGGTCGGGCTCGAGGGCTTCAGCGGCCGCTATTCCATCCTCTACCACCGCTACGCCCCGACGCGGGTGCTGCGCATCCGCGAGGAACCGGCGGTGCCGCCGGCCCCGTCCGACTCCGTCGACCAGGTGCTACGCCACCACCTGCTGAGAACCGATGGTCGGCTTCCCGAAGGCGGCGACGAACTCGAGGGGCGTCGCGTGCTGCTGTGGAACGCCGACCTCGACCTGGCGGTCTCGACCTTCGGCGACGGAACCGGTCGGTTCACCCGCAACGGCAGCGCCGACGAGATCCACTACGTGTTCTCGGGTGGAGGGCGCCTCGAATCACTCTTCGGCATCCTCGACTACCGGGCCGGCGACTACGTCGTCGTGCCCAAGGGGACCACCCACCGCTGGGTGCCGGAGACAGGAGGCAACACCCACCTGGTGATCGAGACGACTGGAGCTGTCCGCCTTCCCCATCGGTATCAGAACGCCGAGGGGCAGCTCCTCGAGCACGCGCCTTACTGGGAACGCGATTTCCGCCGGCCATCGGAGCTGGCCGCCTCCGACGAGATCGGCGAGTTCGACGTCTGGGTGCGGGTCGGACGGCGCACCGCCGTCTACACCCTCGACCACCATCCCCTCCACGTGGTGGGCTGGGACGGCCACCTCTATCCCTATGCCTTCTCGATCCACGACTTCGAGCCCATCAGCGGGCGCCAGCACCAGCCGCCGCCGGTGCACCAGACGTTCGAGCTCGATGGCGCGGTCATCTGCTCGTTCGTCCCCCGACGACTCGACGACGGACCCGACGTCATCACCGCGCCCTACAACCACGCCAACCTCGATTCGGACGAAGTGCTCTTCTACGTCAGTGGCGACTTCTCGAGCCGGCGGGGAGTGGAGCCGGGGGCGCTCACCTGGCACCCGAGGGGCATTCCCCACGGGCCCGCCCCGGGGGTGCCCGAACAGTCGATCGGGAAGACGGCGACCGAAGAACTGGCCGTCATGATCGACACCTTCCGCCCGCTTCGCCTGGCGGCTGCCGCCGCCGACCTCGACGACCCGGGATACCCGACGAGCTGGCTCCCCGACTGATGCTCGGCGCTCCCCAAACGAGGAGCCAACCCCCGGCGATCAACAGCATGGCGGCGGAGCCGAGGCGACCGCTGGGGATGCCGGTGCGAGGCAATTCGGCCACGACCACCGGCACCGTCGGGCGCGGAGGCGCAACCACCGCGGGAAGGTCGAGCACCTCCGGGGGTGCCGGTGGCGGCGGGATCGTCGTTGTCGGTGGCGGCGTCGTCGTTGTCGGCGGCGGCGGGACCGGCGGCGGCGGCGGCGGCGGGACCGGCGGCGGCGGCGGCAACTCCTGCACCACGACCGGAGGGGGGATCGGCGCATTCTCGATGCGCACCACGGTGACCTCGCCCGTTCGCACATCGGCCACGACGACGCCGGGATCGAGCAGGTATCCGGGTGGCGCGGCGATCTCACGCACGGCGTAGCGGCCGGGCAGAAGCGGCGCCGCGGGTTCGGGAATCGCGACCTCGAACGTCGAGGGGTCGGCGTCGCGATCGGCGGTGACGGCGAACGCCGCGCCGGTGAGAGGCGCGCCGGTGGTGGCGTCGACCTTGTCGATGCGAAGGCTCCCCCGCTCGGCCAGGTCGAGCACGTCGAGGACCACGTCGGCGTCGGTGACCTCCACCTCCCAGGGACCAGCGACGCGGTATCCGCCCGGCGGCGTGACCTCGGTGACGAGGAAACGACCGGGCAGCACTTCGATGGCCGGCGTGCGACCGTCGCTGCCGACGACCAGCGTCTCGGACACCCCCTCCCCAGAGACGGCGAACGTCGCGCCGGTGACGGGGAGCAAGGGCTGCGCGTCGCCTCGCTTCACGATGGTGAACCGCCGTGGCACCTCGGCCTCGTAGGCCCGCGACGCGTCGATCGTCACCGGGACGGGACGGGCAACCCGTTGCGCTCGACCTGCGGTGGGTCGCAGGCTCACGAGATCGATGCTGGGCACGGTGGCCGAGAGGTCGAAGCGGTTCTCACCGGCGGCCGCCGCGAAATCCCATTCGACAGACCCATCGGCCGCCGTCGTGCGATCGACCTCGCCCACGAGAGCCGCGCCCGTCACCGCGGGGTGAACGGTCACCCCACCGATCGGCCGGTCGGCCCCATCGTGGACGACGGCTCGCAGCGATCCCGTGCGGGCGGCTGCCTCTTCGTTCACCGTGATCGTCATCGAGAGAGGACCCACCAGGTTGGCGTGAGCGACGGCGTCGGCCTTGATGGCTCGTGCTCGGGCGATCACCTCGGCTTCGAGCCCTGCGAACCCGGCGAGACGCCCAGGCTCGAGGCGGTCGACGTCGAGGCGCCCGGACGGGTACTCCGCTCCCATCAGATCGTGGAGCACGAGCATCAAGGCCGCTGCGCCCACGCGATCAGCCCGGGGGCCGTGCCGTCCGACGGCCCAGGCAAGCGCCCGCCGGGTCTCGGGCGCCCGGTCGTCCAGCGTGGCCGACTCGTAGGCGAGGGCGGCGTCGGGGGCCGGGATGCCATGGTCGACACACCACGCCTCTCCCAGGTCGCCGAGCACGTAGCTGCCGTACCAACTTCGGTAGCCGTCGACGGTGGCCGAGAACCCGTTCCCTTCCTGCACCACCGCCTCGGCGGGACGGGGCGGGGCGACGAGTCGGGTCGGCCCGGCGGCGAACACGCAAGCCAGCAGGACGCCGACTGTGCGGGCCAGCCGGCGCTTGGGGGACGGGTGAGCAGGGGTGCACGACGCGGGCATGACGGGCCTCGAGGGATCGGGAGATCGACCGGGCGGCCGGAGCCAGCGATTGCGGTGGACAAGCCACCGACGAGTCCAGGATTACCACCCCACATCCAACGGCGAAAGGGGCAGATTCGTCGTCGGCTACAGGTGTTCAGCCCTGCGGCCGAAGAAACACCATGGCCGAAGCCCGCCCTTCACGTCCCCTGCGGAGAGGCTTCGGCCTCGTCTCCCTCTTGGTCGCAAGCGCCGACATCGCGGCGGTAGCGGCGGCCTCCGGCGGGGGCATCAGCGGACCCACCGGCCCGGCGGCGGCCTCGGCCGATCTGCCCATGGCGGCCTACGGCCTCTTCCTTCTCGGCCTCGGCCTCTGGTGCGTGGTGACCTCCTTCGCCGTCCAGGGTGCAAAGCCCGGCGACCTCGGCGACCTCGACGAGTCAGCGGTCGACGAGGGCCAGGCGCGGGCCGTCATCCATGGCCTTCGGGACTACGGGTGGTACGTGGCCGACGACATTCACCTCGCCCATGGTGACGTCGACCACGTCGCCGTCGGCCCGGCGGGCATCCTCGCCGTGCAGATCCAGTGGACGAACCGTCCCGACAGTCGCGGCAAGCCGGCGGCCCGGGCTCGGATCGCCGCCCAGCAACTGCGCAAGGTCCTTGCCGCCAAGGAGCTCTCGGTCCAGGTCGTGCCGGTCGTCCTCGCTTTCGGACCCGGACTCGACACCGGCGACAACGGGGTCAAGGTCGTCGACACCGTCGCCATCCTGAACGGCTACCAGTCCTCGCACTGGATCGCCGAGCTCGACAAGCGCTCGTTGCTTCCCGAGCACGTGGTGGAAAGCGTCCGGAGCCTGATCGGCGACATGCGCGAAGGTGAGTTCGCAGCGCCGCTGCGCTCGCTGGAGCCGGCGTTCTCGTCCTGAGGTCGACCGCCGGGTCGCACAGGAACGGCGGTCGATGACCGGCCGTAACATCGCCCCATGACCGCGACCGCCACTTCCGAGCCCACCGCGTCCTCCACCTCGGACGAGCTCGTCTCGTCGCTCCTCGACGAACTCCTCGGGGGCTACGACCCCGCCGTCCCCTCACGGGAGTTCTTGGGTCGGCAATTCGATCTCGGCCTGGCGTGGGTGGGTTTTCCGGAGGGACTCGGCGGTCTTGGGCTCTCACCGAAGTTCCAAGAGGTCATCGACGCCCGGCTCGGCGCCGTGGGTGCGCCTCGCATCAACGCCCGGAACCCGATCGCCGGCATGGCGGCGCCGACCCTCCTCAGCCACGGCAGCGACGAACAGCTCCGTCGTTACCTCCGGCCGATGTTCACCTGCGAAGAGATCTGGTGCCAGATGTTCAGCGAGCCCGGCGCGGGAAGCGATGTCGCCGCGCTCTCTACTCGGGCGGTGCGCGACGGCGACGAGTGGGTGGTCAACGGCCAGAAGGTGTGGACGACGATGGCCCACATGTCGCGGTGGGGCCTGCTCGTCGCCCGTACCGATCCCGAGCAGCCGAAGCACAAGGGCATGACCTACTTCGTCCTCGACATGCAGGCGCCCGGCGTCGAGATCCGGCCGCTGCGGCAGATGACCGGAGAGGCCGAGTTCAACGAGGTGTACTTCACCGATGCCCGCATCCCCGACGCCGAGCGCCTGGGCGAGGTCGGTGAAGGCTGGCGGGTCGCCATGACGACCCTCATGAACGAACGGGTCTCGATCGGCGGCGGCGTCGCCCCGCGGGGCTCGGGTCCGATCGCCGAAGCCCTTCGGCTCTGGGGCGAACGCGACGACAAGAACCCGGCCTTGCGCGACGTGCTCATGCAACGGTGGGTGCAGGCCGAGGTCGGCCGCCTGACCAACCTCCGGGCTCAGCAGCTACGACAGGCGGGCACGCCTGGGCCCGAGGGTTCGATCGCCAAGCTGGCGTTCGCCGAGCTCAACAAGAAGATCTACGAGTTGTGCCTCGACCTCCTCGGCCCGGCGGGCATGCTCTACCGCAGCTACGAGATGGTGCGTCCGGAAGAGGCGGGATTCGGCGGGGAAGGCGATGTCTGGAAGGCCTTCCTGCGGGTCCGCGCCAACTCCATCGAGGGGGGCACGAGCGAGATCATGCGCAACATCCTCGGCGAGCGCGTGCTCGGCCTCCCGGGCGACGTGCGCAACGACAAGACCGTTCCGTGGTCGCAAGTGCCGCGCAGCTGATGACTTTCGTGACACCATCCACGTGATGGCTGCCGACCATGAGGCCCCCAGCGGCCCCGCACCGTTGCAGGTCGACGCCGTGCTCGACGTCGTGTTGTCGAGCGCCGGTCGCATCTTCGAAGGCGAGGGCGGCTCGGTCATGCTGCTCGTCGGCCCCGAAGAGCTCGAGGTCGTGGCCTCGCCCTCCAACCCGGCGGCGCTCAATGCCCGCGTCCGCTTCGGCGATGGCGTTGCCGGCAAGGTCGCCGAGAGTTGCGATCCGGTGCTGGTCACCGGGCGCGCCGGCAACCGCTCGAAACCGGTCGACAGCGGGATGTGCGTTCCCCTGATCCACGACGGACGCATTTTCGGCGTGCTCAACGTCAACGCTCGACCTGGCCGCACGTTCACCGACCACGATCTCGTGGCGGCCACGGCCTACGCCGCACACGCGGCCGACGCGCTTGCGGCGGCCCGGCTCTACGAGCTCGAGCGACGCCAGGGTTCGGAACGGCCCGAGCGCAATCTGCAATCCATGCTGCAGCACCTCAACGCGGCTGCGTCGGTCGACTTCGTAGAGGTGCAACCTGACGAAGTCGTCGACCTCGCCGGACTGGCTCGATCGTTGGCCGACGAGCAAGAACGCGCGGGGCACCCCACCGGCGTTCGCGGGCCCGAGTCGGTCTGGGTGACCGGCAACAGCCACGGCCTGCGGCGCTTGCTAGGTGAACTGATCGACAACGGACATCGCCACGGTGAAGCCCCGGTGCGACTCATCTTCGAGCAGGACAACGACGCCGTCGTTCTCAGCGTCGCCGACAGTGGCGGTGGCGTGCCCCTCACCGAGCGGGCTCGCGTCTTCGAGCCATATGGGCGCCTCGATCGCGACACCGACGGCGAGGGCCTGGGACTCGGCCTCACCATTGCCCGTCGCCTCGTCGAGTCGATGAAGGGTTCGCTCACGGTGCTCGACACACCCGTCGGCGGGGCCGCACTGCGCATCCGCCTCCCCCTCGCCGACCGCTCCTGAGGGCCCGGAAGAAAACGACGTGAGCGGTCGTAGCCTGAACTTTCGAGTGACACCAGCCTCAAACTTGTCTCGACCGCTCACGTCGTTTTCTAACGGTCCCTGAACGGGCCCCCATGGCGTTGGAGCGTGGTTGGAAGGTCCTGATGGTCACGGCGGTCGGCGTGTACCTCGTCTCACTCGACGTGACCGTGGTCAACATCGCGTTCCCGGCCATCGCCGCCGAGTTCTCCGGCACCAGTCGCAACTCCTTGTCGTGGATTCTGTCCGGCTACAACATCGCTTTCGCCGCAGCCCTGCTGTCCGCCGGCCGCCTCGCCGACCGATTCGGACGGCGGCGCATCTTCTACCTCGGCATCACCGTATTCACGCTCTCGTCGATGGCGTGCGGACTCGCCCCGACGTCCGGTCTGCTCATCGCCGCCCGCGTCGTCCAGGCACTGGGCGGTGCGTTGGTCATCCCCAGCAGCCTGGCCCTCGTGCTTCCCGAGTTCCCACCCCACCGGCGTTCGGCCGCCATCGGCATCACCGGCGCGGTCAGCGGCATCGCCGCTGCGACCGGACCGAGCCTCGGGAGTCTGTTGGTCCAGTCCGTCGGATGGCGGGCCGTGTTCTTCATCAACGTGCCGCTCTGCATCGGCGCTTGGGTCTTCGGACGAAGCCTGTTACACGAGTCGAAGGATCCGGACGCCACCGGCCTCCCGGACGTGCTCGGCGGCGTGCTCGCCAGTAGTTCGATCGGGCTGCTGGCCCTGGCCATCGTCCAGGGTGACGAGTGGGGATACGACGACCCCCGCATCATCGGATCGCTCGTGGGCTTCATCGTGCTCCTCCCCCTGTTCCTGTACCGTTGCTCGCGCCAGAGCGACCCGGTCCTCGATCTCTCCCTGCTTCGGCAGCGCTACTTCGCCACCGCCAACCTGGCCGGCTTCCTGTTCTCCCTCGGCTTCTTCGCCATGTTGTTCGTCAACATCCAATACACCGTCGGTGTCTGGAAGTACTCGATCATCGGCGCCGGCCTGGCGGCGACGCCAGGACCGCTCTGCGCGGCGATGGCTGCGGGCCCGGCCGGGCGACTGGCCGACCGCTACGGCCATCGTGTGGTCATCGTACCGGGGACGTTGCTGTTCGCGGCCGGCATCCTCGGCCTCGTGGCTTTCATCGGCGTCGAACCGAACTACTGGGGCGTGCTCTTTCCCGCCAACGTCCTGACCGGATTCGGTGTCGGGTTCACCATCTCGACCCTGGGGAGCGCAGCCAACGCCTACCTCCCGCCGCATCGCTTCGCCATGGGAAGCGCCTTCAACGCCACGTGCCGCCAAATCGGGGCGGCCCTCGGCATCGCCATCGCCGTGGCCGTGCTCGGCCGGCCCGGTTCGGCTGGATTCGTCGGAAGTTTCGACACCACGTGGCTGTTCATCGCCGGGACGGCGCTGGCGTCCGGCGCCGTGATGCTCGTGCTCTATCGCCGTCCCGACGCTGCGCCCAAGCCCGACATCGACTTGATGCCCTCACTCGTCGTCGACTGACTCCTCCGGGTTCACGTTCGTCACGACAGCCAAGATGATGGCGACCACCGCGCCGGCGAGCACCACGGTGGTGACCGACGCGCGATCGGCCACGAAACCGCCGAGCAGGAGCCCGAGGGGAACGGTTCCGCCGAAGCCCATGATCCACAGGGCCATCACCCGGCCCCGCACATTCTCGTCGAGGTGGGACTGCAGCACCGTCGACAGTGACGTCACCGTGGCGAAGTAGAAGAGCCCAACGAGGAAGAGCATCGGGTACGCCGGCAGCGATTCCCGTAGCAATCCGAACACGCCGAGGCTGACCCCGAAGAGGGCGAGGCCCACCCGGACAGCCAAGGCCTTCGACCGCCCGACGAGGATCGTCCCGACGGAGATGGCGCCGACGGCGGCGCCGAGGCCGAATCCGGCGAAGAGCACGCCGTAGCCCGCTCCCTGCACGTCGAGATCGAGGTTGCGACCGGCGATGACCGGCAGCAGGCCGATGAACGGCAGGCAGAAGAACGAGATCGAGGCAATCGTCAACAAGCAGCGGCGCACCAATCGGTCACGACGGGCGACCGCGAAACCGCCGATCAGCCGGCGCAAGCCCTGCTCGCCGTTGGATGCATACGGGCGGGGGATGGCCACGACGGCCAGCGTGCCGATGGCGAAGACGTACGTGACCGCATTGATGGCGAAGATGCCGGACGGTTTGACGAACGGAAGGATGACGCCGGCGATCGCCGGGCCGATCACCCGGGAGAGGTTGAGCTGCACGGACTGCAGCGACACCGCCCCAACGAGGTCGCGGGTCCCGACGAGTTGAGGGAGAACGGCCGAAAGCGTCGGAGCGTTCAAAGCGTTGCCGATACCGATGCCGAGCACGCAGAGCACGAGCGCGGTTCTCGACGGGTTTTCCTGGCGGGCCACGAAAGCGAGCACGAACGACAACACCATCTGCTGGGTCTGGCAACCGATGAGCAGCCACTTGCGATCAACGGTGTCCGCCAGGAGTCCGCCGACGATGGAGAGCAACAGCATCGGCCCGAGTTGGGCGAAGCCGAGGAGGGCGACGAACCCGGACGAGCCGGTGAGCTTGAAGGCCAATGCCCCGAGGGCGACGTTCTGCATCCATGTGCCGATGTTCGATGCCAGCGCTCCGGTCCACACGAGTCGGAACGGACGGTGATCGAGGGCGGCGCGCGCGCTCCCGGCCGCGAATCGGTGGACGTGCTCGTCGTTTCCGGCGTCATCGCCGAGGCCGGCGCCGCCGGAGGGAGGAAGGGTCTCGGTCATGTTGGCAACGGGAGCTTGCCACCGGATCGCTCTCGTGCTTGGCTGCACCCTGCGGTCACTCGGAGCCTTCCCGCCGGCGCCCTTCTCTCTCCATCACCTTTTCGAGAGGAGCCCGCCGTGGCCTCCGTTCCCCTGCTGCCCCCGCCTGATCGCCTCGATCGTCTCGTCACCCTGCTCGACGCCGCGACCAGCGAAGACGGATGGCACCAACCCCACCGGCTGGTGTCGATTGAAAGTGACCCCGACACCTTCGAGATGTCGTTCGGGTTCCGTACGCTCGAGCCCGGCGACCACCCCCTCGACCTGCTGCTCGGCTTCGTGGCTCCGAAGGCGTGGATCGGTCTCGGCGTGATCTGTTTCGGTTGGGCCGCTCCCGCTACCGACGTCGACCTTGCCCGGGGCACCGCCGGCACCCGTCCCTCCCACCATCCCGATCGACGGCGGGTACGGGTGATCACCTTGCTCGACCGGCGAGGTCGAGAACAGGCGACCGCCACCCTCGACGACGGCACGGTCGTCGACGAGCCGGGGAGCGGCACGGTCAGCGATGCCCTACGCCGCTGCCTGTCCCTATCGACGCCTCCGCCGCCAGTCGGACCAGCAGAACTGTTTGCCGCGCTCTGGCTCGCGGCGATCGCCGACTCGACCGACCGCCCGAGTTGGCACGACCTGGTGAAGCTGCACCCCGCGATGCAACTCCTGGCCGCCGAAGGCCATCGGCCCCGAACCGACGAGCTGGTCAACGCCGGCCAGATGTTGCACCACACCCTGACCTGGGAGCAGCTCCGTCAGCGGTCGGCCGACGGCCGCGCAGACGGGCTGGGCATCCCGTCCGAACTCTCCGGCTGGATGGACGATGGCATGTTCTCTCGGTGGGTGTTGTCCGGCCTACCGACGTTGCCGACGCTCTTGCAGGCGTGCGCCGAGGCCATCGAGGGCAGTGTGCTCCAGCGCATCCGGCGCACCCTGCGCGCCTGGAATCTCGACCCGCCGCTACCGCGGACCGAAGCCCAGGCCGGCTGACCCCAGCGTCTACCGGTGCGGGGCCACCGCCTCGGGCTCGTGTTCCCGTTGCGCCTGCTCGGCTCGATCGAGCAGGTCGAGCACCGACGTCGGATCCGTTTCCCAGATCCCGTAGCGAAGGTGGAAACGGCGGAGCGGTCGCGGCGCCCACCAGTTGGCTCGGCCCGCCATCTTCATGAAGGCGGGCACGAGCAGCGTGCGGATGAGGAAAGCATCGACCAGCACGGCGATGGTCAACCCGACACCGAACACCTTCACGACCGAGACCTCGGCCGTGGCGAACGCGACGAAGACCACGGCAAGGAGAAGGGCGGCCGCCGTCACGATGCTGCCGGTCCGTTCGAGACCGACGGCGACCGACTCGTCGTTGTCGTGACCGAGGTCGTACTCCTCCTTGATGCGCGACAACAAGAAGACCTCGTAGTCCATCGACAGGCCGAAGGCGATGCAGAACAGCAGGATCGGCGTGTGCACGGAGATGGTCCCTGTGGGGGTGAAACCGAGGACTCCCGCGAAATGTCCGTCCTGAAACACCCAGACCAGTGTGCCGAACGTGGCCGACAGGCTCAGCAGATTGAGCACCAGCGCTTTGGCCGGCACGACGACGCTTCCCGTCATGAGGAAGAGCAAGACAAAGGTGGCCCCGACGATCAACCCGAGCGCCAGCGGAAGCCGCGACAGCAACGAAGCCTTGGAGTCGACGAGTTCGGCGGTCGGGCCGCCGACAAGCACCTCGAACGGGGCCTCGATCCCGCGCACGGCGCGCACGATGGCTTCTCCTTCGGGCGAAAGTGGCTCGACCGCCGGCACCACGGAGAACCACGTCGAGCGCTCGCCCCCGAAGCGGACGGAGAGGGCGTCGGCCTCCTTGACCCGTTGTCCTCCGATGTAATAGCCGGAGGCGGCATCGACTCGAGCCACACCGGGCACGGTCGACAAGGTGGCGGCGAAGGCGGTGGCGGCGGGGTCACGGCCGTCGACCTTCGCGGCGTCGCCACCAGGGGCGATGACGACGGTGAGAGCTGCGGCCTCGTTGCTGGTGAAGTTTCGGCGCAGTTCTTCGTGGACCTGGCGCACCGGAGAGGAGGCCGGCAGCACCCGGTCGTCGGACTGGCCGGCCGCAAAGCGCAAGAAGGGCGCGCCGAGCACGAGGAGGAACAACGTCACCACCACGGCGACGGGGCCAGGACGCTTCATGACCCAGTGGGCACGGCGATACCAGAACCCGTGACGGTCGACGGCGACCGGACGCCGGCGCCGACGTCCGATCGACCCTTTCTCGATGCGGTGACCGAGGACGGCCAAGAGCGCCGGGAGCACAACGATCGCCCCGACGGCGGCCATGGCGACCACCCCGACGCCGGCGTAGGCGAACGACCGCAGGAAGGCCAACGGGAACACCAACAGCGCGGCCAGCGAGATGGCGACGGTGAAGGCGCTGAAGGCCACCGTCCGTCCGGCCGTCTGCATGGTGCGCTGCAGGGCACCCTTCGGCTCGTGACCGCCGGCCAGTTCCTCTCGGAATCTCGACACCATGAACAGGCTGTAGTCGATGGCCAGACCGAGCCCCATGGCCGTGGTGAGATTCAGCGCGAACACCGAGACCTGGGTGAAGCTCGTGAAGACGGTGAGCACGAGCAGCGTCCCGAGCACGGCAAAGATGCCGACGGCCAGCGGAAGGGCGGCGGCCACGACGCTTCCGAACACGACGAGCAACAGGAGGAGGGTGACGGGGAAGGAGAGCGACTCGGCTTTCTGGAGGTCGGCCTCGGCCTGATCGGTGATCTGCCGGAAGATCTCACCGGCGCCACCGACCTCGACGGTGATGACGTCATCCGATCGTTCGAAGCGCTCGGCGATGCCCTCGGCGGCATCCCGCAGGTCGTCCTCGTCGCCGACGACCCGGCCGAGGACGAGGGCCTGGGTGGCGTCGGTGCCGCGCAGCGGCGCCGGTGACCCGAGCGACCAATACGACACGGCGTCGACCAGTCCTGGCACCGTCGCCAGCTCGTCGGTGAGGGCTAGACCCCGTTGCGCGACCGCAGGGTCGTCGACGGTGCCGCCCGCGGCCGTCACCAGGAGCACGACGTTGGGTGATCCGGCTCCGAAGGTTTCCTCGAGGATGCGAGCGGCCTGTGTCGATTCGGCTGCCGGGTCATCGAAGCCGCCCGCCGAGAGCTTGGCCTTCACGGGCCCCCCGAGCGTCGCCGCCACAGGAAGCAACAACAGGGTGACGACCAGAACGACCCATCGATACTGCGACACGACCCGACCAAGCGTCCGCATGACCACGACTTGCGACCTCCGCCGATCGTCCCACCGACGATCCCCTCCGACAGCATAAAGGCCCTCAACTGCATGAAACCGGACAGCGTGGTAGGAAACGGCCCTCAATTCACCCACGTGGAGGGCGGACCACCAACATGAAACGCGACCAGCTCGTCGACCACCTCGCGACGGTGCCCTTGTTCAGCGCCTGCTCCAAAGCGGATCTGCGGATCATCGCCCGGCACACCACGGAGGTAGAAGCACCCATCGACACGGTGTTGGTGCAGGAGGGCGAGAGCGGCGACACGTTCTTCGTCCTCCTCGCCGGTGTCGCCAGTGTGCGCCGGAAAGGCTCGGCCGTCCGCAGCCGGCGAGTGGCGACGCTCGGCCCCGGCAGCTACTTCGGCGAGTTGGCCCTGCTCGATCCCGGACCCCGCAATGCCACCATCGCAGCAACCACGCCGGTCACGTTGGCCGTCGTGAGCGCTCGGGTGTTCCGCACGCTGTTGCGTGAGGTGCCGGCGATGAACGAGAAGCTGCTCACCGGTATGGCCCGTCGTCTGCGCGCCTCAGATGGCGCGGCGACCTCCCACTGACGGGATCCCCGATCCGGCTAGCACCTCTCGGGCGGCGCGCTGCCCCTCGGCAATGAATGCATCCATCGAGGAGAAGTCGAAGCTGTAACTCGTCGCCACCTCGGGTCGGATGAGGACGTCGACGAGCGGGAGCTGGCTCTTGATCAGCTCACGTTCCATCAGATTCACCATCCGCAAGATCGTCGACATGATCGGCGGGGCCTTCACCAGGGGGGGAGCCGATGGGTCGTCGCGCTTTCCGGCGACCATCGACGCGACGACGATGTCGATGCCACGACCGCGCAGGACACTGGCCGGCAACGGGTTCACGATCGCCCCGTCGATGAGCAGCCGACCGTCGACCTTCCATGGGTCGAAGGCTCCGGGTATCCCGAGGCTGGCCCGTACGGCGTCGGCGAGCCGACCCGACTCGACCACCACTTCTTGACCGGTGCCCAGATCGGTGGCCACGACCGAGAGCGGAATCTCGAGATCATCGAACGTTCGTCCATCGAACATGCGGTCGACGGCGTCGCGTAACCGTCGTCCCTTCATCAGGCCCGTCCGGGGAGGCACGTTGAAGTCCCAACGCCGCACCCCGAGCAGGTCGGCCACTTCCCGCAGGTGGACGATGCGCTGCTCGTGAGGGATGCCGGCGGCCACGGCGGCGGCAATGATCGACCCTCCGCTGCTCCCGGTGATGGCGTCGACCGCGGCGCCGGCCCGCTCGAGTTCGTAGGCCACACCGAGA
>JBKJLU010000063.1:0-6445 GCA_046596815.1 Acidimicrobiales bacterium
ACCGAGATCATCGGCTACCGCGAGGTCATCCACCTCGGCTACAAGGACTCGGGCATGCCCGAGACGCCGGCCAACGAAGATCCGGAGTGCTTCTGGCGGGCTGACCTCGACGAAGCCATCGGTCGGCTGGTGGCCATCGTCCGTCGCACCAAGCCCCAGGTGATGGTGACGTACGGCGACGACCAATCGGGCTACCCCCATCCGGATCATCTCCGCGTGCACGACATCTCGTTGCCCGCCTTCGACCTCGCCGGCGACCCGTCGTACCGGCCGGATCTCGGCGACCCGTGGGAGCCGGCGAAGCTCTATTACACGGCGTGGAGCCGCCAACGCATGGTGGCCATGCACGAGAAGTTCCTCGAACTGGGCATGGAAAGCCCGTTCGGCGACCGTTTCCTCAACCGCCCCAACCAGGACGAGGTCATCACGACCAAGATCGACGTGTCCGGCCACATGGACGTGCGCCGCAACGCGTTGTTGGCCCACGCCACCCAGATCGACCCGACCAGTCCGTTCTGGTTCGGGCTGCCGCCCGAGGTCTCGAACACGGTCTATCCCGTAGAGGACTACGTCCTGGCCCGCTCGCGGGTCGAGTCGACGGTGCCCGACGGCGACGGCCGGTACGAGGACGACCTGTTCGCCGGCGTGACCGCGCCGGTCGGTTCCTAAAGAGAGAAGGAGACGCGCCGATGCCCAAGTGGCTCACCCAGGAGTGGATGGACGTCCAGACCGACCTGGCCAAGGATCAGCCCGAGCGCCCCGGGGCCAGCGCCCGCATGCAGTACGTGCTCACCGGAGGTCCCGATGGTGACGTGAAGTTCTATTGGGTGCTCGAGGACGGGCGCATCCTCGAGAACCAGCTCGGCACCCTCGACGATGCCGAGCTGACCCTCACCCAGAGCTACGAGGACGCGATGAAGGTGCAGAAGGGCGAACTCGACGCCCAGGCGGCCTTCATGCAGGGCCGGGTGAAGGTCGAGGGCAACATGGCCAAGCTCATGGCGCTGCTCCCGATCACCAGCTCACCCGAGTACCGCGACCTGCAGACGAAGCTGCAGGAGATCACCGACTACTGAGCTCACGCCGTTTCCGAGTTGCGAAAGAGCCCGCTCCCCGAAGGGAGCGGGCTCTTCCGTTGTTGTTGCGAAGTTCGAGGCCCGACGACGTCGCGGCTGGCGTCCGCTTCGTCTGCAGGCCCCGAGACTGGTGAACTGCTAGACGCCGGTACCGACGGCGACGGCGCCGTCCTTGGTCTGGAACGCCTTGGGTGCAGCCGGCTTCTTGAGGACGCTCGACAGCACGGCCACGTGGCGGGCTTCGACGCCGCCGACGCTCATGGCTGCCTGGTTGAGGCTCAGGTCCTTGAACTGGCCGACGCTGCTCTGGTAGGTCGCGGCTGCGGCCTGCTCGAGCATGAGGGCGAGTTCGAGAACGCCGGTCTCGTCCTTCAGGGCCGCAATCGGGCCCATCAGGCTCTGGAGGACGACCGGGTTGGCCTTCTCCATCGGCTCGCCACCGAGCTTCTTGGTGGCGCCCTGGAACAGCTCGGCGTGCTCCTTGTGCTGGCTCTGGAAGAGCTTGGCGGCGTCGCCCACGGCGGCCGTCTTCACGAGGCCGCTGTCGATCGCCTTCTGGTACACGTCGACGGCGAGGACCTCGAGCGAGGAAGCCGTGCGGAGGATCTTGATGTCGCTCTCGGCGGCATCGCCCCCGGAGGCGCTGCCCTTGTCGTCGGCCTTGTCGACGGCATCGTCGGCGGTCTCGCTGCTGTCATCGCTGCCACAGGCGGCGAAGACGGCGGCGGTGGCGACCGTGAGGCCACCGATCTGCATGAACTTGCGTCGGTTCAGGCCGCCGGTGGCGAAGTCCGCCTTGGCGAAGCCCGACTCATCGGTCTCACCGAAGAGACGGGCGACCATCTCCCGCATGGACTTCATGGCGGAGACGTGTTCGATCTGGGATTCCTGCGCCTCGCGGCGGACGAAATCGTTGCTGATGTCCATAAGAATGTTCTCTCTCGATCTTGGTGGACTAGGCCGGGAACTTGGCCGGGTCGACGGCCTTGTCCTTGGTTTCGAAGCTGGGGACGAACTCGGTCGCCGGCTTGCCGAGGGCCGAGCCGAGGACGACGGCATGCTGGGACTCGACCGGAAGGATCGAGGCGGTCAGCGCGAGTGCGGCTTCGCTCTTGAGGGCGCCAAGGGCGAACATGTAGGTCGCAGCGGCGGCATTCTCGAGGTCGTAGGCGATGGTGAGGATCGCCTTCTGGTCAGCGGCGCCCTTGAGCTGGCCGCCGACGGCCTCGAGCAGCTTGGCGTTGGGCTTGCCCTTGGCCTTGCCACCGGAGGCGCCACCGAATGCCTTGGCGTGCTCGGCGTGATGACCGGCGAACAGCGTGCCGACCTCGACCACGGCGGGCATGAGCTTGCCGCTGCCGGCAGCGGCCTTGTAGGCCTCCACGGCCGCGAGCTCGACGCTCTCGGCGAAGGCGGCGATGTCGCCGTCGGTGAGCTCCTGCGCACCTGCGGGGAGCAGGGTGCGGAACGAGAGCACGGAGCTCCCGATCGTCAGGGCGCCGGCGCCGAAACCGGCCTTGCGCAGGATGGACCTGCGGGTCTCGGCCCGGAATTGCCGGGTCTCGGCATGCAGCTCGGCAATGTCCGACGCCATCGTGCCCATGCCGTCGTGATGCTGCGCATCGACGTCACTGGCCAGCTGGCGGAGGTGCCGTTCGCTGATCTCCATGAAGCTGTCTCCTCGGTAAGTGGGATTATGCAACGGTGACCTTTCCGGTCATCGAGTTGTGAATGGCGCAGATGTAATCGAACGTTCCGGCCTTGTCGAAGGTGTGTTTGAACACCGCGTCCTTGTCCATGTTCTTGCTGTCGAACGACTTGTCGTTCGCAGTCACGGTGTGGGCGAAGTCGTCCTTGTTGGTGAACGTGACCTCCGTGCCGACCTTGACCTTCAGGTTGGGCGGGGCGTAGTTGAAGTCGACGATGTCGACGCTGTCGCCTTCGGTTGCCGCTCCGCCTGCCGCCTTATCGCCACCCTTGCTGCTGCTCGATGTCGGGGTGTCGGTGTTGTCGGCGCTGGATTCGCCATTGCTGTCGCTGCCACAGGCGCCAAAGGCGAACATGGTCAGGACGGCAACAGCTGCCAGCCGGCGGAGTCGGGGCTTGGGGGTCATCGGCTCCATTACGGGCCACCTTTCGTTTACGGATGTCACTGGATCGAGAAAATGTTCGGGAACGCCTGATCGGCGGTGTTTCGAGGCGAACGGTACTCAGACGGGGCGCAATCCGGACGGACCGTCGGTGCCGTAAGCATGGGTAATGGCACCGAGCTTGAGTGATGTGAGTGACGGCGCTCTTGTCGTCGCCATAGGACGCTGGCGTGAAGACGCCTTGGCCGAGGCCTATCGGCGGCACGCCGGTGCTGTCTACGCCCTCGCCCGTCGGGTGACCGGCGACACTGTGCTCGCCGAAGAGGTCGTGCAAGAGGTCTATCTCCGACTCTGGAACTCACCTGACAAGTTCGATCCCGATCGGGGATCGCTTCGTTCGTACCTGTTGGCCCAGGCCCACGGTCGCTCGGTCGACCTCCTTCGCTCGGAGTCCTCGCGCCGTCGCCGCGAGGAATCCGACTTCCGCCGTACGGCCGAGAGTGGCTACGACGTCGAGCACGAGGTCTGGGACCTCGCGGTCGCCGACCGGGTCAAGGAAGCCATCAACGAATTGCCCGTCGAAGAGCGTCGAGCCATCGAGCTCGCGTACTTCAGGGGACTGACGTACCGCGAGGTGGCCGAGATGCTCGGCCAGCCCGAAGGAACCGTGAAAAGTCGCATCCGAGCGGGGATGCGCCGCCTCGCCACCGAATTGAGCGCCGCAGGGATCAACGCAGGGGGACTCGAAGGATGACCGCACTCCACCACCTGGAGGCCCAGGAATTGCTCGGTGCCTTCGCCCTCGATGCGCTCGACGCCGACGAGGCTGACTACGTCGACGTGCACTTGCGCGACTGCCCCCGCTGTCGGGCCGAGGTCGCTGACTATCGCGAGACGGCGGCACTGCTCGCCTTCGGTGGCGTCGAGGCCCCTCCCGGCATCTGGGAGAAGATCCAGGCTTCCCTCGAGGAGGCACCACCCAAGCTCGAGTTGGCACGGGTCATCCCGATCGCCCAGTCCCGCTGGCGTACCGTCGGAGCTCGCCTCACTGCGGCGGCGGCGATCGTCATCTCGGTCGTTGCGCTCGGGGTGGCCGTGCTCCGCCCCGATCAGAACGGTGGCACCAACCCGATCGACGCGGAGATCGCCGCCGCCGCCGTCGATCCCGACGCCGTGCTCGTGAACCTGGTCTCCTCCTCGGGACAGGGTTCCCTCAAGGTCGTGCTCTTGGACGGCCGGGCCTACATCGCCGATCACTCGCTCCCGGCGCTCGGCGAAGACCAGACCTACCAACTGTGGGGCCAGAAGGGCGACATGTTCGTGTCGCTCGGCGTCCTCGGTGCGCGACCCGAGCGGGGCCAGGTCGCCGCTTCCGGTGACTTCGAGGCGATGGCCATCACGGCCGAGAAGAAGCCGGGCGTCGCCCAGACCACGCAGCCGGCGGTCGCTGCCGGTTGGGTTCCCAACTCGACCGACTAGGCAACGGTCTCATGGAGACCTGGGATCGAAGTCGGCTGGCCGAGCTCGTCGCGATCACCGACGCCGCATTGCCGGCCGAGAACCTGACCGGCGATGAGCTGTTGGCGTGTTGCTGGGAGGGCGGCGAGCCGTCCATGGTGTTCGGGCTCGAAGGCGGCGAAGGAGCCATCGCCGGCGTTCGACGCGACGTCGGCGGCCGGCGGGTGGCCTACGTCCAGGTGATCGCCGTGCGCCCCGAGGCCCGCCGGCTCGGGCACGGTCGAGCCCTGGTCGAGGCCTTGGCGGACTGGGCGTTTGCTGATGGTGAAGTCACCTCGCTGGCCGTGGGTGGCGGGCCCCCCTTCTACCTGTGGCCCGGCGTCGACGTCCACGCCACCGCCGCCCTGTGCCTGTTCGAATCGACGGGCTTCCGCCCGGTCGGGGCCGAGCTCAACCTGTCGTTCTCCTCACGCCACCAGCGACCACCGGTGGGCTCGCCGCCCGCCACCGAAGCCGTTCCGCCCTTCGAGATCCGGCGCGTCCTCGACGATGCCGATTCGGTTCGGGTGCTCGGCTTCGTCGAGCGCAACTGGCCGGGGTGGCGGGCCGAGGCCTCCCGCGCCGTCGAGCACGGGAGCTGCCACATGGCGATGGCCGACGACGACGCCGTTGTCGGGTTCGCCTGCCACTCGGTGAATCGGTTGGGGTGGCTGGGTCCCATGGGCACCGATCCGAGCCGGCGGTCGACGGGTGTCGGGCGGGCGCTCCTGGCTGCCATCGCCACCGATCTCCGGGGCGCCGGCATCGAGTCGATCGAGGTGTCGTGGGTCGGGCCCATCGGCTTCTACGCCAAGACTGCAGGGGCAACGGTGTCGCGGGCCTTCCGGACCCTGCGACTCGACCGGCCCAGAGCGGTCAGCCGCTGACGGCTCGGCGCTTGCGCATCAACTCGCGCAACGGCCGGAACCCGATGCGCTGCGCGCCGACGCGCTCGAGCATCGACGCCAGCGTGTGGTCGGCCGTCACGAGGTGGTGATCGTCGACTCGCGCATACCAATCGGGGGCCAACGACCGCAGCTCGGGCGTGTCGGTCGCAGGGTGCACGTAGACCTCGGTCACGCCAGGGCGAAGGTCGCCGATCACCCGCTCGAGGGCCGAACGGCTGCCGACGCCGCGTACGCGCACGAAGTGGTCGGGGAACACGACCCCCTCCTCGGACGCAAGGCGCCGGAAGGGGAAGCCGATGGCTCTCTCGGTGGACGTACCCGAGAGCCGCAGCGGCAGGCCGAAGTCGACGGCCAGCTCGAGATAGATGTCGAAGAACTCGGGTCGGAGTTGCAAGGTGCCCATGTGGGAGTCGAGATGGCTGACATCGAAGCCCCAGTAGATCGCTCGCTCGACCTGGGCTCGCAGCTCACGGCGGACCTCGTCGAGGTCGGCGTGGTCCCACACGTCCTCGAGGGTGCGGGGAAATCCGCCATCGCCGTCGAGCAGTGACGGTGCGTGGGTGATCGGGCCCCACCGATAGAGGTCGTACTCGGCGTTGAGAGTGAGGTGTACGCCGACGTCCTCGCCCCGGTAGCGGCTGGCCGCCTCCCGCGCCCAGGGACACGGCACCATGAGGGTGGCGCTGGTGGCGATGCCGTTGCGCAGGGCCTCGTACACCCCGACGTTGGCGGCGTGACTCGATCCGAGGTCGTCGCAATTGATGATGAGCAGCTTGGCGTCGGCGCCATGACCGAGCTGCTCCGCCAACGAGGTCACGACCGCATCACGGGCTCGAGCCTAGAGGGGTGTCGGCGCCACCGCATCGAGCCCACA
>JBKJLU010000236.1:0-8598 GCA_046596815.1 Acidimicrobiales bacterium
GCTGGCGCCCATGAGCACGCGCCTCGATACCGAGCTCATCAAGCGTGACTTCCCCATCCTCGACCAGAAGGTCAACGGCCATCGCGCCGTCTATCTCGACAGTGCGGCGAGCAGCCAGAAGCCGACATCGGTGCTGGCGGCGATGACCGAGTACTACGAGACCACCCACGCCAACGTGCACCGCGGCGTCTACAGCTGGGCCGAAGAAGCGACGGCCCGCTACGAGGCCAGCCGCAGCAAGGTCCGCCGGTTCATCAAGGCGGGCGACGACGCTGAGATCATCTATACCAAGAACGTCACCGAGGCCATCAACCTGGTCTCCAACGCCTGGGGTCGGGCCAACCTCGTGGCCGGCGACGCCATCCTCCTCACCGAGATCGAGCACCACGCCAACCTCGTCCCCTGGCTCATGCTCAAGGAGTCGCTCGGCATCGAGCTGCGCTACCTGCCCCTCGGCGACGACGGCCAACTCGATCTCACCGACCTCGAGCAGTTGGTCGACGGCGTCAAGCTCGTCGGCATCACCGCCATGTCGAACGTGCTCGGCACGATCACCCCCGTCCGTCACATCGCCGACGTCGCCCACGCGGCCGGGGCCGTCGTCCTCGTCGACGGTGCGCAGTACGTGCCCCACCTCCCCACCGACGTCCACGCCCTGGGCGCCGACTTCTTTGCCTTCACCGGACACAAGATGCTCGGCCCGACCGGCATCGGGGTGCTCTGGGGACGACGCGAGCTGCTCGACGCCATGCCCCCGTTCTTGGGAGGCGGCGACATGATCCGCGACGTTCGCCTCGACGGCTTCACGCCGAACGAGCTTCCCTGGAAGTTCGAAGCGGGCACACCGCCCATCGCCCAGGCCATCGGACTCGGCGCCGCCGTCGACTACCTCGAGGCGCTGGGCATGCCCGAGGTGCGAAAGCACGAGGTCGAGATGACCGCCTACGCCATGCGCACGTTGACCGAGGCCCACGGCGACCGCCTCGAGATCCATGGACCGGTCGAGCCGGGCATGCGGGGCGGCGTGCTCTCGTTTGCCTTCGCCGGGCTCCACCCCCACGACATCAGCCAGGTCCTCGACTCCCATGGTGTGTGCGTCCGGGCCGGCCACCATTGCGCCAAGCCCCTCATGCGCAAGCTCGGGGTCGGCGCCACCGCCCGAGCCTCGTTCTATGTGTACAACGATGAGGCCGACGTGGATGCACTGAGCGAGGCGTTGACCGACGCCGCCGACTTCTTCGGTTAAGGAGAGACCCACCGTGCCCGGCCTCGAAGACCTCTATCGCGAGATCATCCTCGACCATTACCGCTCACCTCGGAACCGGGGTGAGTTGGAAACGCCCCCGGCCATCCGCACCGAGGGGTTCAACCCACTCTGCGGTGACGAGATCGTCGTGTTCCTCGAGGTCACCGACGGCGCCGTCTCCAACGTGAAGATCGGCGGACAGGGCTGTTCGATCAGTCAGTCGTCGGCCTCGATGATGTCGGCGGCGGTCAAGGGCAAGTCCATCGAGCAGGCCAGGGCGCTCATCCGGGCCTTCAAGGCGATGATGTCGATCCACGAACGCTCGCTCGACGCCGATGGCAAGGAGACCGGCGAGGTCGAGGTCGTCGCGCCCGATCCCGACGTGAAGTTGGGAGACCTCGAGGCGCTGCAGGGGGTCGTGAAGTTCCCGGTGCGCATCAAGTGCGCGACCTTGTCGTGGAACACCCTCGCCCAAGGCCTCGACGAATCCGCCACCTGAGGGCTCGGCATCGCTCAGCCGAGGGCGCCGCTTCAGCCGAGGGCAACCGTCCGGTCGTAGGCCTCGGCCAGCCACGCCTTGACGTCGTCGTCGACGTCCTCGGGAGTGCGCAGACGGACGAAGTAGTACGTCTTGGGACTCGTGGAGCCGCGCTGAGCCTTGCTCTTCCTGGCGATCTTCGGATGGTCGAGATCGCGCTCGAGGGCAAACGAAAGGGCCACCCACTTGGTGAGCGGTCGCAGCTCGATGAACGAACGGCCGGCCTTCACGAAGATCCCGACCGAGACGGGCTCGATGTGCACCGGTCCGAGGGTGGCCACATGGGCCATCACCGCGTCAAAGACAGGGCGCTCGAACGGCGGCCCCGTCGAGAAGTACTCCTCGAGGGTCATGGCGGGCGCACATTCGTGCGACTGCTTCGTCCGGCCGAACAGCCGCTGGCACGATGGGCAGATCCACGAAGCCATGGTTGCGTAGGGTAAGGCCGGTCCGAACGCAACCGGAGGTGCACCCGTGAAGGTCGTCGTCGACTTCGATCTCTGCCAGAGCAACGGCATCTGCCAGGGGCTGGCCCCTGAGGTCTTCGAGGTGCGTGACGACGGCTACCTCTACGTGCTGCAGGAAAACCCGGACGAAGCGCTGCGAAAGAGCGTCGAATCCGCAGTCAACTCGTGCCCGGTCCAGGCCATCTCCCTGGTCGAGGAGTAGCACCGCCGCCCTCGTAGGATCCGGTCGTGCCTGTCGCTGCGCTCCGCCCGCTGCGACACCGGCGCTTCGCCCTCATCTGGACGGGCAGCCTCGTCTCCAATATCGGAACGTGGATGCAGACGGTGGCCGTCGGTGCGCTCGTGACCGGGATCACTGGCAACCCCATCTGGACGGCGGTGTCCTTCGTCGCAGGGTTTCTTCCCAACGGCATCCTCGCCCCCATCGGTGGCGCGTTGGCCGACCGCCTCGATCGTCGAAAGTTCGCCATGGTGGGCACCGGCGTCGAGGGAGCCATCGCCGCCGTGCTCGCCATCGTGGTCGCCCGAGGGAGCACCGACCCTTATCTCATCACCGCGTTGGTCTTCCTGGCCGGCTGTGTCGGTGCTCTTCGCATGCCGTTCCAACAGGCCATGCTCCCCGACCTCGTTCCCAAGGAGGACGTCGTCGGCGCCATCAGTCTCGGTTCGGCCCAGTGGAACCTCGGACGAGTAATCGGCCCAGCGCTGGCCGGGCTCGTCATCGTCGCCGGATCGTTCGCCGCCGCCTTCGCCGCCAACGCCATCTCCTTCCTGGCCGTGATCGTCGCCTTCGCCTTCGTGCGCATCCCGCCGCACGAGGTGGCCGACGAGCACCCCGGGCTGCTCTCCCACATGCGCGCCGGGGCGGGCACGGTGCGGCGGGTCCCGGCCCTGCGCTCGGCCATGATCCTGATTGCGCTGGCAGCGGCATTCGCGGCGCCGTTCATCGCCCTCATCCCGGCGTTCGCGGCGCTGTTGTCGAAGGCCGCCGGGCCCGACGCATTGGCCGGCGCCACCGGGGCGATGACGACGGCCCAGGGCGTCGGGGCGGTGGCCGCTTCCCTGGTCTTCCCGAGCCTGGTCGAGCGCTACGGGCGCGTCCGCATGCTCTGCATCGTCCTCTTCATCACTCCGCTCGGACTCATCCCCTATGCCCTCTCGCCCTCGGTGGCCGCCGCCGTCGTGCCCATCGTCTTCGTGGGCGGGGCCTACATCTGCGTGCTGTCAGGTCTGTCTGCGGTCATGCAATTGGGCGCGCCGGCGGCGTTCCGGGGACGGGTGCTGAGCCTCTACTTCGCCACGCTCTCGATCGTGTTCCCGCTCGGGGCGCTGGCGCAGGGCGTGTTCGCCCGAGCCGTCGGACTTCGGGTCGCCAACATCTCCGGCGCGGTCGTGCTGCTCGCCGCGCTCGCGCTGCTGGCCATCTTCCGTCCCCAGATCTTCCGGGCGCTCGATGACGTGGACGACGGGCTCGACGGACCCGTCGAGGTCGACGAGCTACCCCTTCCCCAGGAACCCGAGCAAGTGCCCGCATGAGTTGGTCTTGACTCCTCCCCTGCACCGACTACTCGTCGACTTCGTGGTCGATCACGTCGACGCACTGATCGGGGCTCACCTGCCAGATCTGCGCATCCCGCGGGTGTTCGCAGGGCATCCCGTTGCGCCGGACCTGCGAGCTGATCTCGCCTTCACCCTCGGCCTCCTGCACGAGTACGGAGTCGAACGGGTGGCCGGGATGTCGCTCGTCGATGCGCTAACCGCTGTGCTCCGCCCGATCGACGGGGCCGGCACCCACAGCTTCTTCTCGTACCGCATCGCCGAGACCCTGCTGCGTTACGGGCCCTTCGATACCGACACGAATGCGTTGCTGGCCCGGTTCGACAACGACACCACCGCGCGGCTGGCCGAGGCGTGTGACTCGACCTCGTTCGTTCCCCGGCTGAGGGAAGGCCGACTGCCGCGCAACTATGCGTCGGTCCTGCTGCGGTGCGAAGTGGGCCGCCAGCGCCTCGGCCTCGACGTCGACGGCGCGCTGATCGACGAGCTCTCTCGAGGCACACTCGACCTGCTCGATGCCAACCCCGGGGGCTACCTCGACGACTCCCATTCGGGCATCGGTCGCTTCGACATCTACAGCGGCGACATCTATCTCTTCACCGAGCCCCTGTCCGATCGTTTCCCCGAGGTCTGGGATCGGGGGGCGCACGCCGCGCTCGATCTGGTCGAGCGGATCGAGGCCACCAACGGCGCGGCGTTCTCCTGGGGTCGGTCGAGCGGTGCGTTGGCGACCTGCCTGACGATCGAGCTCGCCGGACTCGCCGTGCGACGGCGCCTGACCGACGACCCCGATCGTTGGATGGCTCGCGGCACCCACGCCTTCGGGCACATCGGCTCGTGGTTCGCTTCCGACGGATTGATCACGGCCCACCAGCTGCGGTCGACGTTCAGCTACCGCGGCCCCTTCCGCCGCCTGCAGATGACGTTGGACTGCCTCGGGAAGTTGGCCGACACCGCCGTGGCGCTGCGCTCAGCGGCCGCCAACTCTGCCGTGGCCGTCGACCGAAATCAGCTCTTCGCTCCGCGCGACGAGTTCATTGCCTTCGATGCCGGCCGGAACGCCGGTGTCTGGTCGTATCGCTCGTTCGACCTCGCGTTCGTGCTGCCCGTGGTCGGTTCAACCGTCAGCGACTACCTCCCGGCTCCCCACAATCCGGGGTTGTTCGAGGTACCGGTCGAGGCCGACCTCCCGACGGCGGTGCCGAGCATCTTCCGCGGCGGCACCCACTACACATCCGGTCAGTTGCCATCGGCCATCACCAAGACCGATGGCGGACTGGCGCTCACCTACGACGGGTTCCCCCGATCGCAACAGTTCGAGCGCCCCGGGAACGACCAGCCTCTCGGCGGATCGAGGCGAGTGGCCTACCGGGTCGAGGGTCGGACGCTGCACGTCGAGGAGCTGCTCACCTTCGACTCGGACGAGGTTCCGGACGCCATTGCCGTACAGGTGGTGGAGACCAAGGACCGCCCGCTGCAGGTCGAGTTCCGCGTCGGTGCCGGGATCGGCCATGCGACGACGGTGATCGACGTCAGCGGCCTGAAGGAGTACCGCAGCTTCTGGAGCGAACTCCCGCGATTGCACCAGGTCGACCTCGATCCGGCGGTGCGCATGGACTTCGGATGGTCGGTCACCCCGATGCTGCGGGTGCTCACCACCGCCCAGACCCACCACTACCACCGCGGGGTGTACGACCCCTTGTCCGCCCAGGTGGTCGACCGCCAGATCTCGACGAGCCGCCTCCTCGGAGACCCGACCTACCTCGAGGCGTGGGACCACTTCCACCTGCACTGGCCGGAGTGGTTCCTGGGGCCCGACCTCGGTCGCCATCGCGCCGCCATTGACGCGCTGCGATCGTCCGGGGTGCGCATCATCTGGACGCAGCACAACCTCGTTCCCCACGACAAGGACCCTCGGCTCCCGGCCATCTACGAAGCGTGGGCGGCGGGCGCCGACGGGATCGTCCACCACAGCGAGTACGGCCGGCGACGGGTGACCGAGCGCTATGCGTTCCGCGACGACGCCATCCACCGCGTCATCCCCCACCTCCATTTCGGTCACCTCATCGGCGATGTCGGCGCGTCTGCGACTCGCGACGACGGAGCACCGATCCGCATCGGCATCGTGGGGGCGCCACGGGCGGAGAAGAACGTGCAGTCGGTGCTCGACGCCTTCGTCGCGACCCGCCGCGACGACCTCGAGCTCCACGTGTTCTCCCTCGGCGCCGACGACGTGGTGCCCGACGACCGCCGCATCACCGCCGTGCCGTATGCGATGGTCGATCGGGCGGTGTACGACGAGCGGTTGCGAACCCTCGACGCCATCGTGCTCCCCTTCGACGAGGGCGACATGATCACGACGGGCACGGTCGGCGACGTCGTCGGCGCCGGCATCGCCGCCATCACGTCGGGTTGGGGCTACCTGAGCGAGGCCCTCGGAGCTGCCGCCATCCGCTACGGAGACGACCTCGCCGGAACCCTCGAGCGCCTCGACCGGCCGACGCTCGCCGCAGCATCCCTGGCCGCTGCGGCCTTGCGCCCGGTGCACGGCGTCGCAGCTGTCGCCGCCGCCCACCTGGCCCTGCTCGAGGCCGTCGGCACCTCCCGACTCTGAGACGAGCGAACGGTGTTCGCCCGAGACAATTCGCCGAATGCGGAAGCAAAGCTCATACTGGTACGTCGAACCACGTCTGGAAGGTCTGTTGGTGCGCGCCTCACTTCCCCGCAAACTGGCTTGCTCCGCTGTGCTCTTGGCCTTGGTGGCCAGTGGCTGTTCGCGCGACGACGTCCAGACCGCAGCCGCCGATGGCACGACGACGTCGACCTCCACGTCGACGACCTCGACCACCGAGGCGCCGACTACGACCTCGACGACCGAGGCTCCGACCACGACCTCCACTGCTCCCCCGTTCACCGGCTTCAGCCGGGGCGCCAAGGGTGACGACGTGCGGGCCATGGAACAGAAGCTGGCCGACCTGAAGTATGACGCCGGCAAGGTCGACGGGGTCTTCGACGCAGCCACCGGCCACGCCGTCATGGCCTTTCAGAAGGTCACGGGCATGGAGCGCAGCGCCAAGGCGACGCCCGACGTCATCGAGGCCATCGCCAAGGCCGGTCAACCGGAACCGATGCTGCCCGATGGTGGGCCGAACCGGGTCGAGATCGATCTCCGCAAGCAGGCCCTGCAGCTCTACAAGGGCGGCGAATTGGTGAAGGTGCTCTCGGTATCGACCGGCAACAACAAGAGGTACTGCGTCGAGGGCGACTGCGACGTCGCCGTCACGCCCGGCGGCTCGTTCAAGGTCAACCGCAAGATCCGTGGCATCCGGGTGAGCCGACTCGGCGAACTGTTCAACCCGCTCTATTTCAACGGCGGCATCGCCATGCACGGCTCGGCGTCGGTGCCGGCCTTTCCCGCCTCTCATGGATGCGTGCGAGTGCCGATGAACTCCTCGCTCTGGCTCTTCGACAACGTCCCTTCGGGAACCCCGGTCTACGTGCTCGGCGGCAAGAAGGCGCCCGTGCCGTTCAACGAGCAGGCTCCCCCGGCCGTCGCTGAGGAGACGACCACGACGGTCGCCCCGACAACATCGTCGACCGCCGCCCCCACCTCCTCGAGCGTCGCCCCGACGTCATCGACGACGGCTGCGCCGACGACGACGACCGAGCCGACGACGACCACGTCGTCAACGGTCCCGGCCCCGAGCTGAGCTGAGCCTCCCCGACCCCCCATTCAGGGGACGGTTCAGACGGCTTGGCGCACCGGGACGTCGATGGAAGTGACCTTGGCCATGGCTTCGATCTCGTCGATGATGAGGTCGAGCAGGTGGTCGAGGTCCGGCACCAGTTCCCGACAGCTCACGAGACCGAAGTCAAGGGTGTCGAGGTAACTCTGGACGGTGATGTTGAGGCCCTGGCCATCGGTGATGGTCGAAACCGGGTAGTAGTGCACGAGGCGGGCGCCGGTGGAATACAGCGGCGTGCGGGGCCCCGGCACGTTGGAAATGACGAGGTTGACCGGCGGGTTCATCCGATCGCCGAGACGGAAACGCGTCGCCATGCGGGTGGCGCGAGTGAAGATCGCCGGGGCCGGGAACTGGGCGAAGTCGGTGAGCATGTCCGCCGGGATGGCGTTGAACATCTCCTTGCTGGCGCTCATGGCCTCGTGGACCTTGCGCACCCGCTCCGCCAGGTCGGGCTCGTTCGTCGGCAGGGAAGCGACGAGGCCCGACACCCGGTTGGTCCATTTGTCGGTCTCGTTGCCGGTGCGGATCGAGACCGGCACCATGGCGACGAGGGGCTCGTCGGGCAGCTGGCCCTTCTCCTCGAGGTAAGCGCGGAGGCCACCGGTGCACGCACCCATGACGATGTCGTTGACCGTCGCCCCCATGGCGTTCTTGATGGCCTTGATGGCCTCGAGCGACGTCGACTGGAAGGCGAAGTTGCGGTGGGCGGTGATGGATCGGTTCCACGGCGTGCGTGGGGCCCGGAGGCTGGGAAGCGGGGGCGGCGGATCGCGGTCTTCGTCGCGTGAACGTCCGATGTTCAACACAGTGCCGAGCGGGCCCCGAAGGCTCGACCGCCACTGCTGGGCGGCGGCGGTGAGCACCGGATTGCGCGTGGCCCTGCCGATCTCGCGGGCAGCACGGGCGCTGAGCAACAGCGCGCGACCGGGCTTGCGCAGCAGGTTCAGCGCGGCCAGGTTCATGACCTCGACGTCGGACGGGATGCGCTCGGGCTTCCACTCGTGCTCGGGCGGCGGAATCTCGTCGCCCTCAGGGGTGGCGTCG
>JBKJLU010000015.1:0-3715 GCA_046596815.1 Acidimicrobiales bacterium
GGGGCCACCCCAGGCCAGCCCGGCGATGACCGGTCCCCCGCCCGATCTGAGCGGCGACGTTGCGCAGCGGGTCATCCAGGTCCTTGACCGCCAGATCAACCCGTCCATCGCCGCTCATGGCGGGCGCGCCGACCTGGTAGCGGTGGAAGGCGACGCCGCGTACCTGCGCCTAAGCGGCGGCTGCGCGGGCTGCGGGATGGCCACCGTCACCCTCAGCCAGGGCATTGAGGTCGCCATCAAGGAGTCGGTCCCCGAGATCGTGAAGATCGTCGATGTGACCGACCACGCCGCGGGAACCAACCCGTACTACGAGGCGGCGAAGAAGTAGCGGTTCGCCCCGATCCCGGCTCTCCGGCGTCGGCCCCCACGCATCGGAGTGGCATTGAGCCGCGGCCCGCCGAGCGGGCGCAACGCTTTCTACGACGGGAACGGATCGCCGATGGACGGAGGGCTGCTCTGGGCGACGGCACCGTGGGTCGAAGTTCGTTGCTCCCGATCAGTGACGTTTGACGCCGCCGTACTTCATACGCGTGTCGCTCATTGACGCTGATCTCGCGTCGTCGACGTTGATGGCGGCGCCGACGACCTCGCCGACGAACAGCGTGTGGGTGCCGAGATCGAGGTGGTGACGAACCTCGCAGTCCATCCACGCGACCGCCTCGTCGAACACGGGCGCACCGGTGACGAAAACCCGGACGGGACGGCCGTTCAGCGTGGTGCCGTCATCGACCGCCGGCTTGGAGAACTTCACGAACACCTTGGTGTCTTGTGCGTCCCACAGGTTCACCGTGAATGATCCGCCGCTGGTGATGAGCCGGTGCGTCACGGCGGTGTTGTCGACGCCGATGCCGATCAGAACGGGTTCCATTGACAGCTGGGTGATCCAGCTCGTCGTCATCGCATTTCGCTCGTTGCCGTCACTGGAGCCGACGAGCGCCAGCGCGTTCGGGATCTTCCACGTGACCCGGTTCACGAGCTCCTCATCCACGGTCATGCCATCGAGTCTACGGCTCGACATGTCGCGACATTGCGGTGAGCACTCGCGGAAAGAGCTGCTGATGGCGGGTCTCCTCGCCCATCTCGTGGAGGAGGTAGGTGATCCGTGGATCGGTCATCGACGTGGTTCGAGCGATCTGCATCGCGAACCCGGCCTCAAGCGTGGCGTCGAAGCGGATGCCGGCATCGAGGATCGAGGCCACCTCCTCCCGGCTCAGATCCCGTCGCTGTTCCGGCGACAGATCCAAACCCATGCGTTCTCCACGGGGCCCGGTCTACCCGTCCGTAACACTAAGCGCTATATTGACAAGTTGGAACTTGTGAATCTACACTACGTGCGCAAGCCTACGCATCTCGGTCACCGATCCAGACCGCAGGCCTCAACAAGGTTGAGATGAGCTACCTCGGTGGCTGAACTCGAATGGGAAGGAGGGCACCATGGCCGTCACCGCCGTCTCCACGGTCGAAGGGATCAAGGCCGCCAGCAACCAGTTGCGGGGCACCATTGGCGAGGAGTTCTCCGACTCTATGCCAGCGTTCTCGCCTGAGAGCCAACATCTACTCAAGTTCCACGGCGTCTACCAGCAGGACGACCGCGACGTGCGCACCGAGCGACAGCGGCGGGCGGTGGTTCCTCGGCGTCAAGGTCGAGAACGGCCGCATCCGGCGACTACCTAGATCCGACGCATTGGAACAACGACAAGGAGCACTTTCGTATGAGCACCATCGAAGTCACAACCACACCCGTCATCAACCTCACCGACAACGCCGCAGCCAAAGTCGCCGAACTGATCGCCCAGGAGGGCGACGACCAGCTCGCCCTACGCGTCGCCGTCAAGGCCGGCGGGTGCTCAGGGATGTCCTACGAGATGTTCTTCGACGCCGAGGCCGACCCCGAGGACCACCTGGCCGTCTTCGGCACGGTCACGGTGAGGGTCGACCCGGCCAGCGCCGTGCACCTCGCCGGCGCGACCCTCGAGTACAAAAGCGGCCTCCAGGATGCCGGATTCCACATCGAGAACCCCAACGCCAAGCGCTCGTGCGGGTGCGGACAGTCGTTCTCCTAGCCATGCCCCAGCCAGTGGCACTCGGGATCAGCCCATTGGACGCGTTGGGGCGGCCGGTCCGCGACCTGCGCATCTCGGTCACCGATCGGTGCAACTTCCGTTGTACGTACTGCATGCCAAAGGAGATCTTCAACCACGAGCACCAGTTCCTCGCCCGGGAAGCACTGCTCAGCTTCGAAGAGATCGACCGGGTGGCCCGCTCCTTCGTGCGCCACGGGGTCCGCAAGATCCGCCTCACGGGCGGGGAGCCGCTTCTCCGTAGGGGGATCGAGGACCTCGTCGCCAAGCTGGCCCTGATCCCCGATCTCGGGGACCTCACCCTCACCACCAACGGCGCCTTGCTGGGCCGCAAAGCCCGGGACCTGGCGGCGGCCGGGCTCCGCCGGGTCACGGTCAGCCTCGACTCGATGGACGACACCGTGTTCATGGCTATGAACGATGTCGGCTTCGGTGTGCAGGGGGTGCTCGAGGGGATCGCCGCCGCCGCCGAGGCCGGACTGACTCCCATCAAGATCAACATGGTGGTGCAGCGGGGCGTCAACGACGGCTCGATCCTCGACATGGCCCGGCATTTCAAAGGCTCGTCGCACACCCTCCGATTCATCGAGTACATGGACGTCGGCATCACCAACGGCTGGCGGCTCGATGACGTGGTCCCTGCCCGGGACATCGTTCAGATGTTGGACCGTGAGTTCGGGATCGAGCCGGTGGACCCTTCCTACCGGGGCGAAGTGGCGCAACGGTGGCGTTATCGAGACGGGACTGGCGAGGTGGGCGTCATCGCCTCGGTCACCCAGCCGTTCTGCGGTGATTGCACCCGGGCTCGCGTCTCAGCCGAGGGTGTCGTCTACACCTGCCTGTTCGCCACTAGCGGGACCGACCTGCGCCAGGTGCTGCGGGCAGGTGCGAGCGACGAGATGCTCGACGAAGTGGTGTCCGGGCTGTGGACGAAGCGTGCCGACCGGTACTCCGAGACCAGGTCGTCACACACCGCAGGCCTCCGCAAGGTCGAGATGAGCTACCTCGGTGGCTGACTCGTGAGACCCGCCGGGAACGAGGAAGCCACGGCCGACACGGTCGACACCGACGTCTCCAAGGCCGAAGGGATCAAGGCCGCCAGCAACCAGCTGCGCGGCACCATCGGCGAGGAGTTGTCCGACGGTAGGCCAGGGTTCTCCCCTGGAAGCCAACAACTACTCAAGTTCCACGGCATCTACCAGCAAGACGACCGCGACGTGCGCACCGAACGAAAGCGCCAGGGGCTCGACGTCGACCACATCTGCATGGTGCGGGTCAGCATCCCCGGCGGGATCCTGACCTCGGGGCAGTACCTCGCCATGGACACGCTGTGCGACGCGGTGGCCGGCGGCACCTTGCGCATCACCTCCCGGCAGGGCATCCAGTACCACTTCGTTCGCAAGGGCGACCTCCACTCCCTGCTCGCCACCCTCAACCACCACCTGGTCACCACCCTCGGCGCCTGCGGCGACGTGGTCCGCAACATCATGTGCTGCCCGGCGCCGCTGTCGGACCGACAGCGGGCCGACGTGGGGGCCTACGCCCAGGCGGCGGCCCGCCGGTTCCGGCCTCGCACCCAGGCCTACTACCAGCTGTGGCTCGACGGTGAGCGCGCGGTGACGGCCGTGGAGCCA
>JBKJLU010000102.1:0-4122 GCA_046596815.1 Acidimicrobiales bacterium
CAACCACCGCACCAGCCGGGGAGAGCCGACCCCGACGTTGACGGCGGCCGAGTCCGAGCTCGTCGGCATCGCCGAGGCCATGGGCATGAGCGGTGCCGGGGTGTTGCAAGTCGTGACCGACTTCCTCGATCTGCACTCGGAGTTCTCCACGTTCCGTCACATGGTCGAGCGTTCGGGACGACCCCTCTCGGTCTCGTTGGCCCAGGCGCGCCAGCGCCCCGGACAGTGGCGAGAGGTCCTCGACCTCCTCACCGAGGCCAACACCGACGGCCTGGAGATGCGGGCCCAGGTGGCGGCCCGCGCCGTGGGTGTGGTCAACGGACTGCAGGCCTCGCTGTCGCCCTTCTCGTTCACAAAGACCTACGCCGAGGTCGCCGGCCTGCCCTTCGATGAACGGCTGCGGGCTATGCGCGACCCGGCGTTTCGCGAGCGGCTCCTGGCCGAGGAGGACGCCCTCCACGACAGCCTCATGGCCAAGGGACAGGACCGGTACGCGGCCATGTATCCCCTCGCCGACCCGCCCGACTACGAGCCGTCGGCCGCCGACAGCGTGTCGGCTCGGGCGGCCCGTCTCGGGGTGCGTCCGACGACGCTGGCCTACGACCTGCTGCTGGCCGACGAGGGTCGAGCGTTCCTCTACGTCCCCTTCCTCAACTGGGCCGACGGCAACCTGTCGCCTGTGCGCGAGATGTTGGCCCATGACCACACCGTTCCCGGGCTGTCGGACGGCGGTGCCCACGTCGGCATGATCTGTGACGCCAGCTTCCCGACGACGCTGCTCACCCACTGGGCCCGCGATCGCGATGCATCGCTTGGTCCCCGACTCGACGTCGCCGACGTCATCGCCGGACAGACGCGCGGCACGGCGACGGCGGTTGGGCTGCTCGACCGCGGCCTGCTGGCGCCGGGCATGAAAGCCGACCTCAACGTCATCGATTTCGACAACCTCACGCTGCGTCGTCCGACGATGGCGTTCGACCTTCCCGCCGGCGGAAAGCGGCTGTTGCAGCGGGCCGAGGGGTATCTCCACACCTTCGTCTCCGGGGCCGAGATCTATGCCGGAGGAGAGCACACCGGCGCCCTGCCCGGTCAGCTCGTTCGAGGAGCGCGCTCCTCCTGATGGGGTGAATCGGCGCGCTTGGCGGTAACCTCCGGTCACGTCGATCGCCGTTCGGATCGATGGGCCGTTCTGGAGAGCTTCTCGATACCGGCCGAACCTTCCCGCTGCCAGCGACGCAGCAGGCCGTGCGCACCTGTGCGCACCGCCGGGGAGGCGCCTATCGGGCAAGTCGCGTCCTTCCCCCTGCCTGCGCCCCCAGAGGCGCACCCCATCCCCCCGGAGTTCCTTCGTGTCATCGATCCTGGTCGAGCCCGTGCTCGACGCCACCGCAACCACCTTTCCCGATCTCGGCGTGTCCGACGAGATGACCGCCCGCCTCGCCGAGCGCGGCATCGTCGCCCCCTTCCCCATCCAGGCAGCCACCATCGCTGCGGCCCTCGCCGGTCGCGACGTCTGCGGCCGGGCCCCCACCGGTTCGGGCAAGACGCTGGCGTTCGGCATCCCCCTGGCCGAGCGGGTCAGCCGTGCCCGCGTCGCTCGTCCCCGGGCCCTCGTGCTCGCTCCGACCCGTGAGCTGGCGGCTCAGATCCAGGGTGAATTGGCGCCGCTGCTGCACGTCCGCAAGCGCAGCGTCTCTTCCTTCTATGGCGGCATGAGCTTCACGCCGCAACTGAAGATCCTTCGGCGCGGCGTCGACGTCGCCGTCTGCTGCCCAGGCCGCCTCGCCGATCTCGTGCGCCGCGGCAACATGATCCTCGACGAGGTCGAGTTCGTGGTCATCGACGAGGCCGACCGCATGGCCGACATGGGCTTCCTGCCCGAGGTCCGGCGCATCCTCGATCAGGTCCGTCCCGACCGTCAGACCCTGCTGTTCTCGGCGACGCTCGACGGCGACGTCGACGTGCTGGTCCGCAACTACCAGCGCGATCCCGCTCGCTTCGAGGTCGCCCTGCCCGAGGACCACGAAGACCGCACCACCCACCTCTTCGTCGAACTCGGCCGCGATCAGCGCATCAAGAAGACGGCGGCGCTCGTGGAGGAGCACGGCGCCACGATCGTCTTCACCCGCACCAAGCACGGCGCCGATCGGCTCGCCAAGCAACTGGGCATGTCGGGCGTCACCGCCGTCGCCATCCACGGCGATCGCAGCCAGGCTCAGCGCGACCGTGCATTGGCCTCGTTCTCCGCCGGCAAGGTGCAGGCGCTCGTCGCCACCGACGTCGCTGCTCGCGGCATCCACGTCGACGCCGTCGGCTGCGTCGTGCACTACGACCCGCCGGCCGACATCAAGGACTACACCCACCGTTCGGGCCGCACCGGCCGCGCCGGCGCCGACGGTGTCGTCGTGTCGTTCGTGACCGAGGGCGAAGGCGAAGCGGCCAAGGCGCGCGTGCTGCAACGGGCCCTCGGCATGAACGTGCCCGACGAGCCCCGAGGCCAGGGTGCCCCCCGGGGACGGGGCCGCAGCAGCGGAGGCCCGAGCGGAGGCGGCGGTCGCGGTGGTGCGGGCGGGCGCAGTGGCGGCCGACCGTCGGGTGGTCGCCCCAGCGGCGGAGGCCACCGAGGCCGCCGGGCCTGACGCTCCGCACCCCTTGAGCGTCTTTGCACTTCCGGGTCGCGGCATACGGGGATTCCGGACGTTCCGGGGCTCGGTGCTCTGGTGGTTGCTGGTCAAACGGCAGCGCCGGTGGCTCATCGCCAGCCTCGTCCTGAGTTTCCTGGCCACGGGCATCAGCATCGTCGTCGCCCAGATCACGGCGACCATCTTCGACAAGGCCATCGATGCTCGTACGCAGGATCTCGGTCCGCTCGTCGCCGCCCTCGTCGGCTTCGCCGTCCTCGACTTCGTCGTGCTGTGGGTGAACCTCCAGGTCTCGTCGCGCCTCGAGTATCAGATCGAGTTCGACCTTCGAAGCCGGCTCTACCGACAGCTCCAGCGAGCCGCACCTCGCGACCTCGACGCCGTCGCCACCGGACAGATGGTGACCCGCTCGCTCAGCGATCTCGAACTCCTGCAGCTGTTGCTGCAGGTGATCCCGCTGCTGGTCGCCGGTGTGCCCATCCTCCTCGGCTACGCGTTGTACCTGTCCTTCGTGAACGTGCCGCTGACGCTGCTCGTCATCTCGCTCTTCGCCTTCAACGGTTACCTCGTCAATCGCATCCGCCCCCGCCTGTGGGGCCTGGCCTTCCTCGGGCTCAATCAGAGGGCCGAGGTGACGACGGCCATCGACGAGCCGGTGCGCGGCATCCGCGTCGTCAAGGCGTTCGGCGGTGAGGCCCGTGAGCGCGATCGCGTCCGAGAGGCGGCGGCGAAGGCCTATGAGTTCGTCATGACCCGGGTGCGCCTCGAAGCCCGGTTCGACCTGTTGCTGCGGGCCGCACCGGTGCTCGTGCGAGCCGGGTTGCTGCTGTTCGGTGCCCGCCTCGTCGTCAACGGATCGATCAGCCTCGGCAAGTTCGTGATCTTCTACACGTTCCTCGTCGAGGGTACCTACATCGCCCAGTACCTCGACGAACTCGTGTCGCTGTGGCAGTTGGCCAAGACCGGGGCAGGTCGCATCACCCAGTTGCTGGCCGTCGCCCCCGATGAGGTCGACGTCGGCTTCACGCCGCTCCCGGTCGGCACGACGGGCCTCGAGTTCCATCGTGTCGGCGTCGGGTTCGGGGAGTCGACGGCGCTCGCCGACCTCGACCTAGCCGTCCGTCCGGGGGCCATGACGGTACTGACGGGCGGACCTGGCTCAGGCAAGTCGACGGTCGCTGCATTGGCCGCCGGGCTCCTGCCTTCGACCGAGGGCGACGTTCGTCTCGATGGTGTCGACGTGCGATCGATCGATCCGGCGGACATGCACAAAGCCGTGCACCTGGTGAGCGAGGAGCCGTTTCTCTTCGCTCGCTCCGTTCGGGAGAACCTGACCGTCGGCGCTCTCGCCGGGGCGCTCGACCCCCACGTGCGCATCGACGACGATGTGCTTCGGGCCGCGCTGGTGGCCGCCGGCGCGGCTGACGTCGTCGATCAACTGGCCGACGGCCTCGACGAGCGGCTGGGAGATCGCGGCATG
>JBKJLU010000117.1:0-3193 GCA_046596815.1 Acidimicrobiales bacterium
CCGGACTCACCACCTTGCGCCTGGAGTGTACGTACGACACAGCAACGGTCATAACCGAAGCGTCCCTCATCGAGGTGCGATCGACGGCGTTCGCAGACCGCGTCGCATGGCGGGAGATCACGATCGCCGGGGACCGTATGACCATCTCTGACAGCGACGTCGCAACCAAGAGCCCGAGCGCCACCCTCACCAAATACCCGGAGGCCAAGCTGCAATCGCCGCTGCGCGACGAGGCAGCAATGGCGACGGTACGTCCGGGAGGCCCCGCGCTCGCCGCCAGCGCCGACGACGGCCCGAGCGTTCCGCTCCCCCGCGGTATCGATGCACCGACTCGCGCCTTCACTTCCTTCGTCGGTCGCCAAGACCTCAACCTCGGCGTCGGGTTGGCGGCGTTCGCGTTGTCACTCGTCCTAGGTGCGATCCACGCATTGGCGCCGGGTCATGGGAAGACCGTGATGGCGGCATATCTGGTCGGACAGAAGGGCTCACCGCGACAAGCCGCGGTCCTGGGCTTGACCGTGACGGCCACCCACACGCTGGGCGTGCTCGCCCTCGGCATCGCCATCGCGGCATCGAAGATCATCACGCCCGAACGCCTCTATCCCTATCTCGGCGTCATCAGCGGCCTGTTGCTCGCCGCCATCGGCCTCAACCTGTTGCGCAACGCCCGTCGCGCTCGTCGTGCCCTCCGACCCGCCCCGAGCGACCATGAGCACGACCACCACGAGCACGACCACCACGAGCACGAGCACGACCACGACCATCACGAACACGACCATCACGAACACGAACACGAACACGATGAGGACGACCACGAAGACAACGAGGACGCGGGCTGGCACGCCCATGGCGGCGGTATGCACCGCCACGCTCCGATCGTCCCCGGTCAGCCCCTCACTTGGTCGAGCCTGCTCGCCCTCGGGTTTGTCGGCGGTTTCCTTCCCAGTCCGTCGGCGGTCGTCGTTTTGCTCGGCGCCATCGCCCTCGGCCGGGCCTGGTTCGGCGTGCTTCTGGTCATCGCCTACGGCCTCGGCATGGCGGGCACGCTGATGGCCGCCGGCCTCCTCCTGGTCCGGGCACGGGGTGCACTCGAGCGGCGACTGCACCGCGTGTTGGATCGCAACGGGAGTCGCGTGCTCAACACACTGTTGCCATTCGGTACGGCCATCGTGATCATCGTCGTCGGCCTCGTGCTCGCCGCCCAAGGAGCCAACAGCATCAACGGGTGATGGTCAGCCCCCGGGCCGGATCCATTCGACGAGCAAGACGGTGGCGTCGTCTCGCAGCTCGGCCCGCCGGTGGTCGAGCACGCTGCGCAGGATCTGACGGACGATCTCCTCGGGTTCGAGAAGTTCGGATGCGTACTGGCCGGCGAGATCGGCCAGGCGTTCGACTCCGAACTCCTCACCGTCGGGCGTGCGGGCCTCGACGACGCCGTCGGTGAAGAACAGCACCCCGTCTCCCGGTTCGAGCGATTCCTCGGCCGGCGTCGCCAGCCCGGCGTCGAGGCCCCACGGCATCGTCTGTTCGACCACCAGCTGGTCGACGACCTGGCCGTTGCGAATGAGGAGCGGACAGGGGTGCCCTGCGTTGGTCCAGGTGAGTTGTCCGGAATCGAGTTCGAGTTGCGCCAGCTGTCCGGTGGCGAAGGCCTCCCCGTTGAACTGGCGGCCGAGGAGTTCATCGATGGCGACGTGCTGGTTGGCCAGGGGCCGACCCTCGCGTCGCCCGTGGCGGTAACTGCCGACGGCCAGCGAGGCGATGGTCGCGGAGGTGACCCCGTGGCCCATGGCGTCGACAAGTGCAAGATCGAGGACGGGTCCGTTCAGCGCGTAGTCGAAGCAGTCGCCGCCGACCTCGTAGGCCGGCTCGAGACGTCCGGCGACCTTGCACTTCGGCGCCCGCAACACCAACGGCGGGAGAAGGTCCCACTGCATGCTGGCGGCCAGGGACATGGCCTTGCGCCGCCGGTGGAGTTGGTAGAGATCGGTGCACCGCGTCTGGGTGGCGATCAGGTATCCCGCAACCACGCCGGCATCGAGGCACTCGGCGAGCATGCCGTCGCTCGCGTCCTGAACGGTCATCGCCAAGACGCCGGTGCGATCGGAACCTTCGATGAGCGGCACCCACACGCGTGTGCCATCGGGTCGTTCGGCGGTCACCACCGAACGTCCGAGGAAGGCCCGACCGGCCATGGTGGTGGCGACGTCTTCGGCGTGGGCCAACTCGGCGTGCACCGCCCGATCGGGAAGTGGTTCGAGCACCTTCTGCTCGAAGTCGACGAGGTAGACGACCAGATCGGTCGCCCCGAACACCCGGACGCTGGCGGCCAGGACGTCGACCACCGTGGCCGGGTCGGCCGAGTGGGCCGCCCGCAGCGCCGCCGAGATGTCCATGCGGTCGTTCACCCGTGGAGTGTAGGTGCGCCCCATTCGGCCCGGACGGGCCCGGACGGAGTCGGCCGGGCCGAGAGCGCGGCGTCGCCTCGTAGTGTTTGACGTCGTGCCCCTCGATCCCGCGCTGGCCGCTTCACCTCCACCTCGGCCCAACGTGAACCCCACGGTCGAGCGCATGGCCGCCTACTCGTGGCGGCTCCTGGTGATCGGGGCCGCCGGCCTGGCGCTGCTGTCGGTACTCGTGCGTCTACGGGTCGTCCTCTTCCCCATCATCATCGCCACGTTCCTCGCCGTGATCCTCACGCCGGTGGCCGACTTCTTCCGCAGTCGAGGTCTTCCCCGCGTCGCCGCCGTTGCCCTTGCGTTCCTGCTCTTCTTCGGCGGACTTGGCGGTGTGATCGCCACCATCGTGCCGACGGTCGCCGACGAGTTGGGCGACATCGGGCCTACGGTCACCCGCGCAACCGACAGTGTGGAGCGTTGGCTCGTGCGCGATGTCGGCGTGACCGAGAAGGGTCTTGAAGATGCGCGCGAGCAGGTGAGTTCCGCGGTTCGCCGATCGGCCAGCGGTTCGACCGGCGCCATTCTCGGCGGCGCCATCGTGATCGGTGAGGCCATCGCCGGACTCCTGCTCTCGTTCTTCATCGCCTTCTTCATGGTCAAGGACGGCCACAAGTTCCAGGCGTTCGTGCTGAACCAGGTGCCCAACAGTCGACGCGAGCTGTTCCGGCGGATGGGGGCGCGGGGATGGCGCACCCTTGGCGGCTATCTGCGCGGGTCGGCCGTTCTCGGCATCG
>JBKJLU010000134.1:0-7875 GCA_046596815.1 Acidimicrobiales bacterium
GAGAGGTTAATCAGGAACTAGTTCTTCGTCTGCTCGACGTCGCCGCGCCATGCGCCGGTCTCGGTACCCCGCGACTCCATGAAGTCCTTGAAGCGCTCGAGGTCACCCTTGGTGCGGGTCTTGACCACGCCGAGCTTGTCACCCACCTGCTCGGCCAATCCCTCAGGTGCGAAATCCATCTGCAGCATGATCTTCGTCTTGCCTTCGGCGATGCGGTGGAACGTGACCACGCCGGCGTGATCGGCGCCGTCGACCGCCTTCCAGGCGATGCGCTCGTCCGGATGCTGCTCGGTGATCTCGGTGTCGAACTCCCGCTTTACTCCGGCGATCTCGGTGATCCAGTGGTTGCGGGTGTCGGAGATCTGGCGAATCTCGTCGACGCCTTCCATGAACCGCGGGAAGGACTCGAACTGCGTCCACTGGTTGTAGGCCGTCGAGACCGGGACGTCTACTTCGATCGACTGTTCGATCGTTGACATGGTTTCCTCCGTCAGTGCTGCTCGGGTACAGGACGTTTGTACCCATCAACGGACAGATAACGCCCACCAACGAGCGCGAACTCCGCCTCAGAAGAGCAGCGTGGCTTCGCGAGCGAAGTCGAAGAACGCCTGCGGAAGGATTCCGGCCAGCAGGGTGAAGGCCACGGCCGAGACGAGGACGAGCCCGACACCGAACGGGATCGGCAGCCGGGCCGGCTCGGATCCTTCTTCGAGCGGCGAGTACATGAGGATGATCACCCGCAGATAGAAGAAGGCCGCCACCACGGCCGCGAGCATGGCGATCAGCGCCAAGGCATACGACCGGCTCTCAACCGCGGCGGAGATCACGTAGAACTTGGCCAGGAAGCCAGAGGTGAAGGGCACGCCGGCCTGGGCCATGAGCAACACCGTGAAGCCGAGGGCGATGGCGGGCCGTCGTCGAGCCAGACCCTTGTAGCTGTCGAGGTCGTGGGCCGCATCGCCACGTCGGCCCACCAGCGTGGCGATGGCGAACGAACCCATGACCATGAAGGTGTAGGCGAGCAGGTAGAAGAGCGAGCCGGCAATGCCCCGGTCGTTGGCCGCCTGCAGGCCGACCAGGATGTACCCGGCGTGGCTGATGGACGAGTACGCCAGCATGCGCTTGATGTCGGTCTGCACGACCGCCAGCACCGATCCCACGAGCAGGCTGGCCACGGCCAGGCCCCACACCAGGGGCTTCCAGTCGGGACGCAACACCGAGAAGGTCGAGAAGAAGACCCGGAGCAGTGCGGCGAAGCCTGCCGCCTTCGACGCACCGGCCATGAACGCTGTCACCGGCGTCGGCGAGCCCTGGTACACATCCGGGGTCCAGGTGTGGAAGGGGACGGCGGCAACCTTGAACCCGAAGCCGACCAGGAGGAACGCCAATCCGGCAAGAAGGACCCCGCTGGTCAGGGCCACGTTGGCCGCCAGCCACTGGGCGATGCCAGCCAGGTTGGTCGTTCCGGTGGCTCCGTAGACGAGGGCGATGCCATAGAGCAGGAACGCCGAGGAGAAGGCCGAGAGGACGAAGTACTTCATGGCCGCCTCGCCCGACTCCGCCCGCCGGCGGTGGAACCCGGCCAGAACGAAGAGTGCGATCGACAGGGTCTCGAGGCCGAGGAAGATGACGATGAGGTCGTTGGCCGCCGCCATCAACATGCCGCCCGAGCCCGATAACAGGGCAAGCACGTAGAACTCGGGGCCGTCGAGTTGCTCGCGGCGGAGGTAGCCGTCGCCGAGCAGGGCCGCCAGGGCGATGGAGATGGCGATCACCACGAAGAAGAAGACGGCAAATCCGTCGACGGCGATCATGTTGGCGAAGGCAAACCGGGGAGCCGACCCGGCCTCGTCGAAGCCGTGCCACAACCAGGCCGACGAGATCAGGGAAGCGCCGGCCGTGCAGAGGGTGAAGAGGGCGTAGAACCCGCGGGCAGGCTTCGAACGCACCAGAGATGCGAACGTGAGCAGGGCCATGGCGCCGGCCACCAGGATGATGATCGGGCCGATGTCGGAGTAGGCGATGTCGGGCAAGGCGAGGGGCCCGAGCGGATCCTGGACCTGAGTCGCCTGGGCGAGGAGGCGCATCAATGGTCTCCTTCTTCAGCGACGACAGCATCATCATCTTCGACGTCGACGATGGAGTGGCTCTGGGCGACGGCGGGCTCGGTGTAGTCGGTGTGCTTCTCGACGTGGGCGATCAGGCGGTCGACCGAGGGCTCGATGCGGTCGAGGACCGGCTTGGGGTAGACGCCGAGGAACACGATGAGGATGAGCAAGGGCAACATCACGCCCCGCTCGCGCCACGTCATGTCGGGGATGGTGGCGTTGTCGCCCTCGGGCTCACCATGGAACACCCGCTGATAAGCCCACAAGAGGTAGACGGCGGCGAGGATGACGCCGGAGGTGGCGACGACGGCCCACCAACGGTGGGTGACGAAGGTACCGATGAGGATGAGGAACTCGCCGACGAAGCCGTTGAGCCCCGGCAGCCCGATGGAGGAGAACATCACGACGGTGAAGACGGCAGCCAGGATCGGGGCCGGCTTCTGCAGTCCGCCGAGCTCGGAGATGATGCGGGTGTGGCGGCGCTCGTAGATCATGCCGACGAGCAGGAAGAGGGCGCCCGTCGAGATGCCGTGGTTCACCATCTGCAGCACGCTGCCCGACAGGCCCTGGGTCGTGAAGGCGAAGGTGCCGAGCACGATGAACCCGAGGTGGGCCACGGACGAGTAGGCGACGAGGCGCTTCAGGTCCTTCTGCATGGCGGCGACGACGGCGGCGTAGACGATGCCGATGGTGGCCACCGTCAGGAGAACGGGAGCCAGGTCGAAGGCCGCCTTGGGGAACAGGTAGAGGCCGAAGCGCAGCAATCCATAGGTGCCGAGTTTCAACATGACGCCGGCGAGGATGACCGATCCGGCGGTCGGTGCTTCGGTGTGGGCATCGGGCAGCCAGGTGTGTACCGGGAAGAGCGGGACCTTGACGGCGAAGGCGATGGCGAAGCCCCCGAAGAGCCAACGTGCGGTCGATTCGGCGATCGACTGGCTCTCGGCCAGCTTCACCAGATCGAAGGTCAGTTCTCCCGTGGCCCGCTCGTGGAGGAAGACGAGCACGAGCATGCTCACGAGCAGGAACGCCGACCCGAAGAGCGTGTACAGGAAGAACTTCATCGACGCATAGACACGGTTCTCGTAACCCCATCCGGAGATGAGGAAGTACATCGGCACGAGCACGATCTCGAAGAAGAGGAAGAACACCAGGAGGTCGAGGGCGAGGAAGACGCCGAGGCACCCGGCCTCGAGCAGCAGCATCCAGCCGATGTACGCCTTGACGTCCTTCTTGACCACGGGCCCGACGATGGCCAGCGGGAAGAGGACGCCGGTGAGCACGACAAGCCACAGCGAGATGCCGTCGATGCCGAACTTCCAGGAGATTCCGAACTCCTTGATCCAGGTGTACGACTGGAGGAACTGGAAGCCGTCGGCGCCGGCCTTGAAGTCGATGGCGATGAAGCCGGTGATCACGGCGGCGGCGACGGAGAAGAGCAGTCCGACGAGACGGATCAGCGCCTCCTGTTGCCGCGGCAGCACCGCCACCAGCGCCGCGCCCACGACGGGGATCACGATGAGCGAGGTGAGCAGGGGGAAGCTGACCTCGCTTCCTTCGCTGGCGATGGCGACGAGCGGGCTGAGGGCGCCGATCACAGGCCGACCCTGACCAAGGTCCAGGCCAGCAACAGCACGACGCCGGCGGCCAGGCCGAGGGCGTAGTTCCGGACGTAGCCGGTCTGCACCTTGCGCAACTGACCGCCTCCCTGGCGCACCAGCGTGGCCACCCCGTTGACGGCACCGTCGATGATGCCCTTGTCGACGGTGAAGGCCGACCAGGCGGCCGCGGCCCGACCGGGCCCACCCACGAAGGCGGCGACCTTCGAGTCGTACGTCCACGCCTTCTGCAGGATGTCGGGCTCGAGGTTGGCGTTCTCCGCCGGCTTCTTGCGGTACCAGGTGACGTACGCCAGGCCGACGCCGGCGAGCGCGGCGATGGTGGCGACGACGGCCAAGCCGATCTTCGTGCCGGTGGCGAGCACGTGATGCTCGACCTCGCCGAGCGACGGCTCGAGCCAGTGCTCGAGGAACAACGTCGCCTTGAACAGCGGGAGGTTCAACAGGCCGCCAACGGCGGCCAGCCCGGCCAGCGCGATCAACGGCAGCGTCATCACCCAAGGCGATTCGTGAGGCTCGGCCGAGTCGTGCCCCGCGTCGGATGCGGCGTCGGCGTCCGCTGCGTCGGCGGGTTCGCGCCAGCGCTCCTGGCCGTAGAAGACGAGGAAGACCTGGCGGCTCATGTAATAGGCGGTGAGCAGGGCGACGAGGACGCCGATGGCCCAGAGGGCCGGGCTCTTGTCGAAGGCGCCGGCCAGCACCTCGTCCTTCGACCAGAAACCGGAGAATGGAGGCACGCCGGAGATGGCGAGCCAGCCGACGAGGAAGGTGGCCCACGTGATGGGCATCCACTTCCGCAGCGAGCCCATCCGCTTCATGTCTTGTTCGTCATGGAGACCATGGATCACCGAACCGGCACCGAGGAAGAGCAGGGCTTTGAAGAAGGCATGGGTGACCATGTGGAAGATGGCAGCCACGTAAGCCCCCGACCCGACGGCCAAAACCATGTAGCCGAGCTGGCTGACGGTCGAATACGCCAGCACCTTCTTGATGTCGTCCTGGGCGCAGGCGACCGTGGCTGCGAACAGCGCCGTGAGCGCCCCGATGCCCGCAATCAACAGGGTGACCTTGGGGTCGGCCTGCTCGAGCAGCGGCGCACAGCGCACCAGGAGGAAGACGCCGGCGGTGACCATTGTCGCCGCGTGGATGAGGGCCGACACCGGCGTCGGGCCCTCCATGGCATCAGGTAGCCAGAGATACAGCGGCAGCTGGGCCGACTTCCCGGCGGCGCCGAGGAACAGCAGGAGCACGACGGCCGAGGCGGTGTAGGTGGAGAGGCGCTCGGCCTGATCGAACACGCCGATACTCCCGTTCGCCCCGGATGCGCTGCCCCAGTAGTCGAGGGTGCCGACCGAGGCGAAGAGCAGGAACATGGCGACCATGAACCCGAAGTCACCGATGCGATTGGTGACGAAGGCCTTCTTGCCGGCGACCGCTGCGGACTCTCGCGTGAACCAGAACGAGATGAGGAAGTACGAGCAGGCACCCACGCCCTCCCATCCGAGGAAGCTCAGGAGGAAGTTGTCGGCCAGCACGAGCATGAGCATCGAGAAGGCGAAGAGGTTGAGGTAGACGAAGAACTTCGAGAAGCGCTCGTCGCCGTGCATGTACCCGATGGAGTACAGGTGGATGAGCGTGCCGATACCGGTGACGAACAGCGCCATGGTGATCGAGAGCGGATCGACGAGGAAGGCGACGTCGACGGAGAAGCCGCCCGCTGGCACCCACGTGAACAGCGTGGTGATGTGGCGGCGTTCCTCCGCGCCCATGCTCAACAACTGGCCGAACACGACCACGGTCGCCACGAAGGCGCCACCGATGGCCGAAGTGGCCAGCCACCCGGCGAACGGGTCGCCGAGCTTGCGTCCGGCGATCAGCAGCGTGAGAAAGCCGACCAGGGGAAGGGCGGGGATGAGCCAGACCGCGTCAAGGAGTTCCATCTCGAGAACCGCCTAACCCTTCAGCAGGTGGAAGTCGTCGGCGGTGGTGCCCCGGTCGCCGGTGCGGCGCCGGAAGATCGACACGATGATGCCGAGGCCGACCACCACCTCGGCGGCGGCGACGACCAGCACGAAGAACACGACCACCTGTCCGCCGATGTCGTCGAGCATGCGGGCAAAGGTCACGAAGGTCAGGTTGACGGCGTTGAGCATGAGCTCGACGCACATGAACATGACGAGAACGTTGCGGCGGATGAGCAGTCCGATGGCGCCGATGCTGAAGAGCACGGCGGCCAGGATGAGGTACCAGCTCCCGTTGACAGTCATTGGTCGTCCGCCTCGTCACGCAGCTGCGGTGGCCGACGGGCCAGCACAACGGCGCCGACCACGGCGATGACCAGCAGCACGGCCGTCACCTCGAAGGGAAGCAGGAAGTCGGTGAAGATCGAACGGCCGAGCTTCTCGACGTTCTCGCCGGGACCGGACGCCAGTCCGCGCGCTCCGGTTTGTCCGGTGGCCCAGTCGTTGGCCCGGGCCAGCAACAGGACGAGCAACAACATGAGCGCGCCGACACCGAAGGCCAGCGGACGTTGACCCCTCAGCTCCTCGACCTCGACGGCCTCTTCCCGGTCGACGCCGAGCAGCATGATCACGAACAGGAACAGCACGACGATGGCGCCGGAGTAGACGATCACCTGCACGGCCGCCAGGAAGTGGGCTTCCTGGGCGACGAAGAGCACGGCCACGCCGAACAACGTCATGACCAGGCTGAGGGCCGAATGCACGGGGTTGCGAAGGAACACGACGCCGAATGCGCCCGTGAGCACGATGGCGGCGCACACGACGAACACGCCGAGGTCGACCTTGGTGGCGACGGCCAGGAGGGGAAGGACCGCCGCCGTCACCGTCCACCCCGGTTCTCGGACAGGACCCACCAGGGCTCGCCCGTCTCCTCGTCGGCGGCTGCCTGGTCGAGTTCGGGCTCGGGAATGCCCTTGCCCAGCTCACCCGACCACTGGACGACACCGGTGAACGAGGCACTGCCTGACGGCGACGTGGCCCGCACCCATTGGGACGTGATGTCGTCGTCGCCTTCGCCCCAGTGCTCCCAGGGCAGGTGCCGGGGCTTCCCGTCGTCACCGACGAGCAGCTCGTCCTTGGTGTAGATGGCGTCTTGGCGATTCGTGAACGAGAACTCGAACAGCTTGGTCTCGGTGATGGCCTCGGTCGGGCAGGCCTCGACACACAGATCGCAGTGAATGCAACGCAGGTAGTTGATCTCGTAGACGAACCCGTAGCGCTCGCCGGGCGACACCGGCGCGTCGGGCGGGTTGTCGGCGCCGCGCACGTAGATGCAGCGGGCCGGGCAGACCCCGGCGCACAGCTCACACCCGATGCACTTCTCCATGCCGTCCTCGTAGCGGTTGAGGACGTGGCGACCGTGGTGGCGGTCGGGCTTCGGCCGCTTCTCTTCCGGATACTGCACCGTGACGCGCGGCAGGAACATCTGCTTGAACGTCACCTTGAAACCGTCGAGTGCACCCATTACGCGTGCAGATCCTCCTCTTGCACAGTCGCCTTCCCCAGCGCGAGCGAGCGGTACAGCATGGCCGCGCAGAGAAGGAGGACCGGGAAGGCGATGAGCAGGTAGGTGCGCTCGATGGTGATGGCGGCGATGACGAGCAGCCAGGCGAGCGACGCCGGGATGAGCGCTTTCCACCCCAGGTCCATCAGTTGGTCGTAGCGCAGCCGGGGCAGCGTGGCCCGGAACCAGACGTAGGTGAAGAGGAACAGGAAGAGCTTGGCCACGAACCAGAAGATGGGCAGGAGCCAGTCGCCGAGGAAGCCACCAATGTTCTCGCCGATGCCGAAGGGAGCGCTCGGACCGCCGAGGAACAGGGTGACGATCACGGCCGACATGGTCACCGTGTTCATGAACTCGGCCAGGAAGAACAGCGCGAAACGGATCGAGGAGTACTCGGTGTGGAAGCCGCCGACCAGCTCCTGTTCGGCCTCGACGAGATCGAAGGGCGGACGGTTGAGTTCGGCCGTGGCTGCGATGAGGAAGAGGAAGAACGGGAGGACGCCGAGACGGATGATGTGCCAGTTGACGATCGATCCGCTCTGACTGGCCACGATGTCGCTCGTGTAGAGGGATCCACTGACGAGCACGACGGTGGCGACGATGAGGCCGAGAGCCGCCTCGTA
>JBKJLU010000164.1:0-2790 GCA_046596815.1 Acidimicrobiales bacterium
TCAAGGTGCGCAAGAAGTCGAAGGCCGAGGCCGAGGCCATCGGCATGGCCCTGCTCGAGCGGGTCGGCATCGCCGAGAAGGCCAAACGCCACCCGGCCGAGCTCTCCGGCGGGCAACAGCAGCGGGTGGCCATCGCCAGAGCGCTGGCCATGGAGCCCAAGGTGCTGCTCTTCGACGAGCCCACGTCGGCCCTCGACCCCGAGATGATCAAGGAGGTGCTCGACGTCATGCTCGAGCTCGCCTCCGAAGAAGAGACCACGATGCTCGTGGTCACCCACGAGATGGGGTTCGCCCGGCGGGCGGCGAAGCGGGTCGTCTTCATGGACGAGGGCCGTATCGTCGAGGTGTCGACCCCTCAGACGTTCTTCACCGAGCCCGAGAGCGATCGGGCTCGCGACTTCCTCTCCAAGGTCCTGGCGCACTGAACAAGGAGCAATTGACATGAAACAACGTGGATGGATAGCGGCCTTCCTGATGGTGCTGGCAATGATCGCCGGCGCCTGCGGGGGTGGCGATGACCCTGCGATCGAAGCGGGCGGCGACGACACGACGACCACGGTCGAGAAGGACGACGGCCCGCCGAAGTTCGAAGCAGGCTCGACCATGGACACGCTGCAGAAGAAGGGCAAGCTCGTCGTCGGAACGAAGTTCGACCAGCCGCTCTTCGGTCTGAAGAACCCCGTGACGGGCAAGGTCGAAGGCTTCGACGTCGAGATGGCCAAGATCGTCGCCGTGGCCATCTTCGGGGGCGAGGCCGATGCGGTCGAGTCGAAGATCGAGTTCAAGGAAACGGTCTCGAAGAACCGCGAGCCCTTCATCCAGGACGGCAGCGTCGACTTCGTGGTGGCGACCTACACCATCAATGACACCCGCAAGCAGGTCGTCGACTTCGCCGGCCCGTACTACGTGGCCGGACAGGACATCATGGTCAAGGCGGACGACACGACGATCAAGTCCGTGACCGATCTCGATGGCAAGAAGGTCTGCTCGGTCACCGGTTCGACCTCGATCAAGAACGTGGCCGAGAAGGCCCCGAAGGCGGACCTGTCGACGTCGTTCGACAAGTACTCGCTGTGCGCCGAGGCCCTGGCCGATGGTCGCGTCGCCGCGGTGACGACCGACAACATCATCCTGCTCGGCCTGGTGAAGGACAACCCCGGCAAGTTCAAGCTGGTCAAGAGCACGTTCACCACCGAGCCCTACGGCATCGGCGTCAAGAAGGGCGACGACGCCTTCCGCACGTTCATCAACGACGTCATCGAGAAGTCGTACAAGGACGGCTCGTGGAAGGCAGCCTTCGACGCCACCGTCGGCGAGGCCGGCGAGGAAGCACCGACGCCGCCCAAGGTCGACCGCTACACGGCTACGGCGGCGGTCACCCCCACCACGGCGGCGGGGGGGTCGGGCTCGTCGACATCGACCACCTCGGCGACGTCATCCGGCTCGAGTTCCAGCTCGAGCAGTAGCACCACAAAACCCTGAACGTCGTCTTCGACAACCTGGACCTCTACGTCCAGGGCATGCGCACCACCGTGGGGCTCACCCTGCTCTCGTTCGTGTTCGCGTCCCTCCTCGGGACCGTGATCGCGGCATGCAGGGTGAGCCCGGTGCCGCCCCTGCGGCTCTTCGGAACCTTCTGGGTGGAGATCTTCCGCAACACGCCGTTGACAGTGATGATGGTCATCTTCTTCTTCGGCTTCACCAAGGTTGGCGTCGGTCCGTACGAACCGTTCCCGTCGGCCGTCATCGTGCTGTCGGTGTACACCTCGGCCTTCGTGGCCGAGACCCTCCGCTCGGGGGTGAACACCGTGGCCGGTGGGCAGGGTGAGGCGGCTCGGGCGATCGGCCTCACCTTCATCCAGACGCTCACCCTCGTCGTGTTGCCCCAGGCGGTGCGGTCCGTGGTGGGGCCGATCGGCAGCCTCTTCATCGCCTTGACCAAGAACTCGTCGATCGCGTCGGTCATCTCCGTCCTCGAACTGTCGAAGGCGGCCGAGAACCTCATCACCGACACCGCTCAGCCCTTTCCCGTGCTCATCGGATCTGGCATCGCCTACCTCCTCTTGACCCTCCCCTCCGGCTTCGCCTTCGGGGCCCTCGAGCGCCGGGTGGCATTCAAGCGATGACGGCGGCCGCGGTACCCCTTCTCGGTGATGCACTGGGCCCTCGCGGTCGCCGCAAGGTGCAGGTCGCCTCGGCCGTCTCGGTGCTGTTGCTCGCCGCCTTGGTCTACGTGGCCGTGCGCCGCCTCGCCGACAACGGACAGTTGGCGGCGGAGAAATGGGAACCGCTCACCCAGTACGCCATTCTTCGGTTCCTCTTCATCGGCCTGCTGACCACGTTGAAGGCGGCGGCGGTGTCGATGGTGTTGGCCATGGTCGTCGGTGGGTTGCTGGCGCTCGGACGCCTCGCCCGCAATGGGCCCATCCGTTGGATCACCGGCGCCTGGGTCGAGGTCTTCCGGGCGGTGCCGCTGCTGTTGTTGATCTACTTCTCGGCCCGCGGCCTGCCCCGCATGGGGGTCTCGTTCCCCGTGTTTTGGTACCTGGTGCTCGGTCTGGTGCTCTACAACTCGGCCGTGCTGGCCGAGATCTTCCGGGCCGGCATCGTGTCGCTCGACCGGGGGCAGACCGAGGCATCGCTGGCCATCGGCATGAGTTATTGGCAGTCGATGCTGCTCGTCGTCATCCCCCAGGCGCTGCGGCGGATGGTTCCCTCGATCGTCAGCCAACTGGTCACGCTGTTGAAGGACACCTCACTCGGCTTCATCATTCCCATCGAAGAATTGCT
>JBKJLU010000185.1:0-14293 GCA_046596815.1 Acidimicrobiales bacterium
GAGCCCCCAGCGGCTCTTCTACATCCTGGGAGTGAGCGCCTTCCTCCAATCCGTGCTGATCCTGGCCTACGCCGTGGCCCCGAACGTGGCCGTCGTGATCGCCGTCTCCTGCGTCACCGCCCTCGTCGCCGCCGTCGTCTCTCCCGGATTGTCGACGGCGTTCTCGCTCGTCCTGCCTCCGCGCGCTCGAGGTCTCGGCTTCTCCCTCATGGGCATCTGGGCGATTCCCGGTGTGCTCTTCCTCATCCCGATGGGCATCCTCGGTGACGCCCATGGCGTGCGCTGGGGCATGGCCGCGGCGTCGCCCATCTTCCTGATCGGCGGTCTCATCCTCGCCAGCGCCGGCACCCAGTTTCGGGCTGACATGTTGCGGGCGCGCCTGTCATCGCTTGCGTCTCTCGAGGTGAAGAAGGCGAAGCTCGCCGGGAAGCCGAAGATGCTGGTTTGCCGTGGCGTGACCGTTCACTACGGCCAGGTGCAGGTGCTCTTCGGCGTGGACTTCGATGTGCAGGAGGGCGAGATGGTCGCCCTCCTCGGCACCAACGGGGCCGGCAAGTCGACGCTGCTCAAGGCCATCTCCGGAACAACGCTTCCGAGCAACGGCGCCATCCTCCTCGACGGCCGTGACATCACCAGGGCTGGTCCCGCCTTCACCGCCGAGCTCGGCATCGTGCTGATGCCGGGTGGCCGCAGCGTGTTCCCGACCATGACGGTGAAGGAAAACCTCGAGGTCGCCACGTGGCTCTACAAGGGGGACCGCAAGGAAGCCGATGCCGCCGTCGAGCGGGTCCTCGACATCTTCCCGATCTTGCGCCAGAAGCTCGGCGACGAGGCCGGCAACATGTCTGGCGGCCAGCAGCAGATGCTCGGGCTGGCCCAAGCGTTCATCTGCCGGCCGCGACTGCTGATGATCGACGAGCTCTCGTTGGGATTGGCTCCGTCGATCGTCCAACAACTGCTCGACATCGTGCGGGCCATCCACGCCCAGGGCACCACGGTGATCCTCGTCGAACAGTCGGTGAACGTCGCCCTCAGCCTGTGCGAGCGTGCCATTTTCCTGGAGAAGGGCGAGGTCCGATTCGAGGGCCGCACAGAGGACCTGCTCGAGCGCGAGGACGTGCTCCGCAGCGTCTTCCTCGAGGGTGCGTCCGCGGCGCTCGGCGAGGAGGACCTCGGCGACGTCGGCGACACGCCCGCGGCCACCGACCTCGCCATCATCGAACACGCCTTCGCGACGACCGGCGCTCGCACCCGACCACGCATGGATGTGACCGCGATGCAGGCGCAGGGATGGAGACCGCCCGTCGCTCTCGAGGTCACCGATCTCCACAAACACTTCGGCGGTATCGCCGCCGTGGACGGCGTCAGCTTCAAGCTCTATCAGAACGAGATCCTTGGGCTCATCGGCTCGAACGGTGCCGGAAAGACCACGATCCTCGACCTCATCTCCGGGTTCACCGCACTCGACGACGGGTCTGTCGTGCTCGACGGGGAGGACGTCACGTACTGGTCGCCGGACCTGCGTGCGCAGGCCCGTCTGGGCCGCTCCTTCCAGGCGGCGACGCTGTTCCCGTCCCTCACGGTTCGTGAAGTGATCGCCGTTGCTCTCGAGCGCCACATCGCGATGCGCGATCCCTTCAGCCTCGCCTTTCAGGGAATCAGCCCGGCGGCGCGTGCCTCCGAATCCGCCGTGCGAGCGCGCGTCGAGGAACTGATCGAGATCATGAACATCGGAGCCTTCCGAGACAAGTTCGTCTCCGAACTCTCGACCGGTAGCCGACGCATGGTCGACATCGCCTGCAGCCTGGCCCATGACCCCAAGGTGCTGCTTCTCGACGAGCCCTCCTCCGGCATCGCCCAGCGCGAGACCGAACAACTCGGTCCGCTCCTCGAGCGAATTCAGCAAGAGCTCGGCGCCAGCCTCCTGGTGATCGAGCACGACATGCCTCTGATCACCAGCATCGCCGACCGTCTCATCGCCCTCGAACTCGGCGCCGTGATCTCCGAGGGCACCCCTGAAGCTGTCCTCGACGACCCTCGGGTCATCGCGTCGTACCTCGGTATCGACACCGAGGACTCCGTCATCAAACGCTCCGGCACATCCAACGACTCCAGTGGTACGAAAGGAGGCGTCGCGTGAACACGCCACGCCTGGGATTTTTCGAGAAGTACGGCACCCCGCTTTCGATCCTGGCGGCGCTTGCGCTCGTCCTGGCCGTGGCACCGAGCAAGTCGCCCACAACGACGACGAACGCCTTCGCCGATGGCTCCAACACGGCATCGGACGCTCCGGCGGACGCGGCTGCGACCACCGGGCCTGAGTCGACCGATTCGTCTGCAACGGCGTCCACCGCTGCGGCAGACGTTGCGGCGTCGACGACCGGCGTAGCTGGCGCGGGGGTCGCATCCCCCGGATCGTCGGCAGGTCGCACGTCAGCGGCGCCGACCGCAGGGTCGCCATCGTCGGGAGGAGCGAGGCCGGTCGGTCAGGCTGTCACCGGACCATCGACACCGACCGCCGGCGTCGCCGCACCGGTTTCGGACGCGCCCCGAACGGGAGGCGTGAGTGCCACCACCGCCGGCGCGGACTGCACCCGCGCAACCGTCTTCAAGACGGAGGAGTTCGGTTGCATGCCCGCGTACAGCGGCCAGAACGGTGGAGCGACCTACAGCAAGGGTGTGAGTGCCGAGAAGGTGCAGGCCGTCTATTACGTCGGCAACCAGGGCGCTTCACTGGCCGAGGAGACTGCGCTGGCATCGACGGTGTGCGGCATCCCGAACCCGACGCCTGAGCAGTTCGACAAGACGATCGAGATCTTCGGACGGTTCCTCAACAAGACCTACCAGAACTACGGCCGGACGGTGGATTTCAAGGTCTTCAGAGCTCAGGCCGTGTCGACCGACAGCGCCGCCACTCGCGCCGAAGCCGTCAAGGTCGACCAGCAGATCAAGCCGTTCGCCATCGTCAACAGCTTCGCCAATGAGTTCGTCGACGAGACGTCCCGCCGCGGCATCGTCAACTTCGGCGGCGTGGGCCTCTCTGGTGCCTTCCTCAAGAGCCATGCGCCGTTCGTATTCCAGCTCGGCCACGACACCGACACCGGGAATGAGTTGCTGGCTGAGTACATCGGCAAGCGCGTGAACCCCTACCCGAGCCAATGGACGGGCGACGACGCCACGCAGGGACCGGGCAAGTACTCGCCGGCCCGAGGTGTGGCCCGCAAGTACGCCATCATCTATCCCGGCGACGCCGCCCAGCAGCTCACGACCATCGGCCCCGACCTGGCCGCTCGGATGGTGAAGTGGGGTGTCCCGGCGGCGCAGATCCGGACCTACGCCTATCAGAGCGACTTCAGCACATGGGCGACGCAGGCGGCCAACCTCGTGGCCCAGATGAAGAACGAGGGCATCACCAACGTCTCGTTCCTGAATCACCCGTTGTTCATGAGCTTCTTCACGCTCCAGGCCACGCAGCAGCAGTGGTACCCGGAGTACATCCTCACGGACTTCGCGGCCCAGAGCACGGCTGGCACCTTCCGCCAGATCGCCGCCAATCCGGTCAACGGTGTCAACACCTACAGCCAGGCGAAGCGGGCCTTCGGTCTCAGCTATGCGGGTGCACCGAACGCGGTCACCTCGAGGTGCAAGAGCTCACCGACAGAGGAGCGTGCGTACGCCGCCTTCAAGTGGGCGGCAGCCGACGCCGGTCAGCCCAACCTCGAGCCGGCCTCGCCGTTCGTGATCCCCTGGCTGGGCATGTGGGTGACGATGCAGGGCCTCGAAAACGCAGGCGCTCGTCTCGATCCGGGCACCTTCCGCGACGGCATGTGGAAGATCAAGAAGACGCCGCCGACCCAGCCCACGGACAACCTGTTCGGGTACGGGCCGGGCGACTTCTCGGGGTCGGAGGACGCAGTCGAGATCTGGTGGAATCCGACGAAGAACACGCGCGGACCCAAGGATCCGCCCGGTGAGTTCGAATACGTCGCCGACGGCATGCGCTACACGTTCGGAAAGTTCCCCACGGCCAAGCACGAGGTGTTCCGACCGGAGTGCCTCGGCCCCGGTGGGTGCGGTACGGCGCCGACCTGGCCGGGACGCTGACGAGAGAGATGGGGAAGACGACCATGGAAAAGACCCTCCGACAGTTCGCGCCGTTCGTCGCGCTCATCGTGGCCGCCGTGCTGGTGGTGATCGCGAATCCTGGGGCAAATACCGGCAACTCCTCGGTGTCGCCCCCAGCGGTTGCGGCGGGCGCCTCCGCCACTCGTCCGGTAGGCACCGCGGCGGTCGCCGCCACGGTGCCGACGGACGCGACGGCTGCCGCCGCCGAGGCGGCGCCGTTCGGCGGGTCATCCGTCCCGGCGGCGGGCTCGACCTCGCCCTTCAGTGGGAGCAGCTCCGTGCCCTCGTCCGGGTTCTCGAGCGGAAGCTCCACCGGGTCATCGTTTTCCAGCCCGTCGGCCCCCGCGCCGTCGTTCGCTGACGGCACAACGCCAGCCTTCACCTCGACCCCCTCGGTTTCGACGCCGGACGTCACCCTTCCAGCGACGACGCCCTCCTTCGACTCACCCGCCACGCCCGCGGGCACACCCGCTGAGGTACCGGTGGCGGGGCCGGTCGGATCGGACTTCTTCCTCTTCGATCAGGTCAAGGCCTCGGCCGTCTGCTCGGTCGGTGGGAACGCCGCCAAGCCGCTCGAACTCGCCGGTGCCTACGCACAGTCGGTGGTTGCGGCCGAGCCCGCCTTCCCCGACCGGGCTGCGGGAATCACCTTCAACAAGACGGACGCCGTCGACCCGGACCGGTACCTGTACCGAACCCACGGGCTGATCGCCAACTCGAGTCTCTCGATCACCGACCTCGCCGACAACAGCTCTCGGATCTTGGCCCAGCGGGCCGACTGGGAGCGCCTCGAGGGCGTGGTCTGGACCCAGAACCGCACGCTCATCACCGGCGAGAACGTTCGCGTGCAGCAGAACCCGCCGCCGACCACCGAGAACTCCACTGCGGGCGTCCCGAAGGCTGGCGTGGCCTACGAGGTCAACCCGGTGACCGGCACCAGCCGACCTCTGCCGATGCTCGGCAGCCGCGCCCACAAGGGCATGTCCTTCGACCACCAGGGCAACCTCTACAGCGTCTCCGCAACCGTTCCCGGCTACGCCTACCGCTTCGTGCCGGCATTCGCCGGTGCGACACCGAACTACACGGTCGGCACCCTGTCGGCCCTCTGGATCGGCCCGAACGGCGAGTCGACGTGGCTGCAGCTCAACAGCAACACGAGCGGCTCGTTCACCAATCCGTTGGCTGTGACCGACAGCGACGAGGCTGCACGGCTGGTCGGTGCGACAGCGCTGCTCAGCCCGGAGGATGCGGAGATGCTCATCGTGACCTCCAGTACCGGGGCCCGACGCAGCCAGCTCTTCATCGCCGAGACGGGCGCCAACCGGGTCCTGACCGTCGTACTGCGCACGCTGACCGCGACCACGGCCGACAACTCCGCCTACGTCTCGACCTACGTTGCTCCCGGCATCAACGCCCCGAAGGAGTTCGCGGCGCCGTCCGATCTCGCACTCGACACGACATTCAACCTGTACATCGCTGAACGCAACGGCGGTGGGCTCGACACGAGCAAGACAGCCGGCGATGACATCTGGGTTGCTCCGGCGAACTCGCAGTCGGCCATCCAGTCGCTCGGGGTCGGCCGCATCGCCAGCGTGACCGACTGTGATGCCTCGCCGACGGGCCTGATGTTCGACCTCACCGGATCCAAGCTGTTCCTCGACCTCAAGGGTCGCGGCGGCGATGGACGCGACATGACCATCCTCATCACCACAGCCGGGGGCTCTTGATGCATCTCTTCCGACGCACGCGCACGACCGGACTGGTCGCACTCGCCGCGATTGCACTCGTCACCGTCATCGAACCGCTGCCTGCTGGGGCGCTCGAGTTGCCGGCGCCACTGTTCAAGGCGACCACGGCCCTCGGCGCTCCCAACGACACACTGTCGGCGGGTCCGGTGGCACCGGGTGACACCCCGGCGGCCAACGGTGCCGTTGGAGACTTCATCACCCGGAACAACCAGCCGCAGATCGCCATCGCGGCTGCGAGTTCGACACCGGACATCGCCCTTGGCGACTGCGTGCAGCTCCTTCGGGCACTGGTGGTCGAAGACCCTGCCACCCCCGGGACGTTCGTGACCGGCGCGTTCGGCATCGTGGCGGCGGCGGCTCGGACGACCGCGACCTCGGCCATCGACATCACCGACACCAACGCCGGCCTGCTCGCTGGTCGGGTGCCGGACGGTTCGTACCTGTACCGATTCCAAGTCCGACGGGGATGGTCGCTCGCCGCCGGATGTGTGGCCACAACGGTGAACGGTGTGCTCGTCACGCCCACCAACGGCACGTTGGTGCACACGAGCGGGGTGCTCGGAACCACGTCGATGCCGATCGTGATCGACACCTTCGTGGCCTCGCCCAAGCCCGACCTCCTACCCGTTAGTGACAGTGGAATCGCCGCGGATGACAACATCACCAATCCCGCCATCCTGGCGCCGGCCACCGGCACGGGCTCCGAACTCGTTGCGTTGCAGCTCAAGCTCGACCATCCCGAGTCTGGGGTGAAGGTCGACCTCCACCGGACCGGCAACAAGTTGACGGCGACACCAAGCGTCGGCGGTGCGACGGTGGCTGACCTTCGAAACGGGGCGACGTTCCCCACGACATCGGGCCAGTACGGCTACACCGCGACGTGGGTCGATCGGGCCGGGAACGTGGCCGTCAGCGTGTTGACCGTCACCATGGACTACGACAACCCACTGCTGCCGGCGAAGCTCGATCTGCTGAGTGACAGCGATTCGGGAATCAGCAATGCCGATGACATCACGAACGACACGACGCCGACGTTCACGGTGTCGGGGGCCGAGAACGATGCCACCGTCTTCCTCTACCGCTGCAATGGCGCGGCGGCATGCACCACGACCTCGCGCACCGCTGTGTTGGCGACCCGCGTCGGCAATGGTCCCATCACGGCGCCCGAGACACCGCAGAACACGACGACGCCAATCGGTCTGGTTCCTGCCGTGACCTCGTGGCGATTCACGGTCACCCAGCAGGATCTCTCGGGACGTTTCAGCGGTGGGCCCGCACCGGCAACCGGCGCAGCCGGCATGGCGGTGAACATCAATGTGGTCATCGACGCCACGAAGGAGGCGGTTCCCGCGGTGCCGACGCTGCTCGACTCGAGCCAGACGGGTAGCCTCGCCGGCCCGAACCGAACCTCCTCGATCAGCCCCACGTTCAACGTAGCGAAGGGCACCGGACGGGTCGAGCTGCTTCGTGACGGTGCGGTGGTCGGCGTGAGCGTCGGTGCCGGTGACATCACCGATCCCGGTCCGCTCGCCAACGGCACCTACCTGTACACGGCCCGGTCGACGGACACCGCCGGCAACGTGAGCGGGGAATCGGCAGCGACGGCGGTCTCGATCGCCAACAGCGAGGGCTACTGGCTGCTCGGACGGGACGGTGGAGTGTTCAGTTTCGGAAATGCCGAGTTCTTCGGCTCGACCGGGGACCTGACGCTCAACGCTCCAGTGATGTCGATGGCGACCACGCCGAAGAAGGACGGGTACTGGCTGCTGGCAAGGGATGGCGGCGTCTTCAGCTTCGGCAACGTCGACTTCTACGGCTCGACTGGCGACCTGGTGCTGAATTCACCGATCGCCGGCATGGTGCCGACGTCGACCGGCAAGGGCTACTGGCTCTTCGCTGAGGACGGCGGGGTCTTCGCCTTCGGCGACGCTCCGTTCTCAGGATCACCGGCGGGGCAGAGCACCGATAGCCCCGTCGTGGCCATGGTGGCGGCGCTCGACAACAAGGGGTACTGGCTGGTCAACAAGAAGGGGAAGGTGTTCGCCTTCGGCTCGGCTTCGTCGCTCACCGGTGTCGACAACATCGCGCTGAACTTCCCGATCGTGGGCATGGCGGGAACGCCTTCTGGCGGGGGCCTCTGGCTCGTCGCCTCTGACGGCGGGATCTTCGCTCTCGGTGATGCTGCCTTCCACGGCTCAGCTGGGAACATCGTCCTCAACAAGCCGATCATCGGGATGCTGACCCAGGCCGACGGCGCAGGGTATTTGTTGATCGCCAGCGACGGTGGCGTCTTCGCTTATGGAAACGCCCTCTTCCTCGGCTCGACGGGCGGCCAGGTTCTGAACGCTCCGATCGTGGGCATCGCCGGTACCTGAACCTGAGGAACGCAGCAACGCAGCGACGGAGACGGCTCGCAAGAGCCGTCTCCGTCGCGTTACCGGTAGGCGCGCGCTTGCAACTCGTAGAGCTCGGCGTAGAGGCCGCCGGCCGCGGCCAGCGTGGCATGGTCGCCGGCTTCGACGATGCGTCCGCCGGCGACGACGAGGATGACGTCGGCCATCCGCACGGTGGAGAAGCGGTGGCTGATCAGGATCGTGATGGCGCCGCGGGCGCGTGCTGCATCTCGGGCGGTTCCATGGAACTGCTCGAAGAGGCGGTGCTCGGTCGGTGCGTCGAGACTGGCGGTGGGTTCGTCGAGGATCGACAGGAGCGGCGCCGTCCGCATCATGGCCCGACCGAGCGCCAGTTTCTGCCACTGCCCGAGGGAGATCTCGACGCCTCCCTCGAAGTCGCGACCGAGCTGGGTGTCGAGCTGTTGTGGCAGCTGGTCGACCACCTCGGGCGTGGTCGCGCGAGCGAGTGCCGCGAGTACGGCCTCGTCGGAGTGGGCGTTGGTATCGCCGACACCGACGGTCTCGCGAGCCAGCAGCTGGAACATGGCGAAGTCCTGGAATCCTGCGGTGATCGACCGACGCCACTCGTCGACAGGAAACGAGCGGAGGTCGACGCCGTCCACCAGGATCCGTCCGGCGGTCGGCTCGTAGAAGCGGCACAAGAGCTTGACGAGCGTCGTCTTCCCGGCCCCGTTCTCGCCGACGATGGCGACCGTCGACCCCGCCGGCAAGTGGAGGTCGACCGACTCCAGCACCGTCAGCCCGGTCGCCGGATAGCCGAAGGCGACCCCTTCGAGGCGAATGCCGTCGACGAGCCGATCGGGGAGGACCTCCGGGGTCGTCGGCTCGAGGACGGCGTGGGATCGATCGGCGTAGTCGGTGAACCAGCGCAGGCGCCGCACGGCGCGATGGGTTCGCACGAACCAAGCGACGTTCTCGCCGAGTTCCGCCAACTGCTGGTCGAGTTGGCTGCCGATGGTGAGCACGAGCACGGCATCCCCGACGGTGGCCTCGCCGCGCGACACGGCCCGAACGGTGAAGGCCAGCGCGCCCACGAAGCCCAGGGCGAACGAGGCCCACGCGACGGACGAGAGCAACACCCGCTGGCGGCCGAGCATCCGGCGCTGGGCCTCGAGCCGGTCGAACAGGGTGCGGCGACGTTCGAGGAGCTCGTCGGCCAGACCGAACACCCGTACCTCTTTCGCAGATGCCGGCAACGTCGCCAGCTCGTAGAGATGGCGGAGGATGCGGTCGTCTTCGGCCTGGGAGTCGACCAGAGCGATGAGACGGTTCTCGCCTCGTCCCGCGGCCCATGCCGTGGCCAGGCCGAACAGGGGAAGGAGGGCCAACACCGGATGCACCCCCGTCAGCAGGGCCACGGTGCTGACGCCCTGGACGATCGAGGCCAGGGTCCAGGAGATGGGGTTGAAGGGGTTGGCGAGATACCCCCGTTCGTTGCGGATCAATTCGACCTGATCGAGGTACTCCGGATGCTCGTGGTGTTCGAGGCCGGGGATGCCTGCGGTCATCGCCATGATGTGGCTGTCGAGGTAGAGCTGGGTGTTCTCCCGCAGCCGCATCCGAACGTTGAGCGACGCCCGCACCATGAGGCGGTGGACGGCCGTGAGCGCGAGCACGATGATCACGCCGCGCGCCGCCTCGTTTCCATCCCGAGTGACGAACCCGTCGGTCATGGCCCGTAGGCCGAGGGCCCGCAGCGGAAGCGTCGCCATCTGCCCGACCGCAGTGACAACGGTGAAGAGCGAACGGACGCGATCGGCCCGCAGAGAGATCTGCACCATCAGCGCGACGGTGCGGGCCGCGCTACGCATCGGTGGCCTCGGAGAAGCGCGCCGCCTGCAGCTCGTACATGGTTGCGTACCGGCCACCCATCGCCATCAACTCGGTGTGGCTACCGTCCTCGACGACCTGCCCGTGCTCGACCACGACGATGCGATCGGCGCGACGCACCGTCGAGAAGCGGTGGGAGATCACGATCGTCGTGACACCGCGTGTCACCTCGAGGAACCGGTCGTAGACCTCGGCCTCGCCCCGCACGTCCATGGCCGCCGTGGGCTCGTCGAGCACGAGGATGCCGGCGCCGGCCTGAACGGCGAACAGGGCGCGGGCGAGAGCCAGCCGTTGCCATTCACCACCGGAGAGCTGGGTGCCGCCACTGAACTCCCGGCTGACCATCGTCTGCCACCCGTCGGGCAGTCGGTCGACCACGAGCTGCGCGCCCGACAACACCCCGGCCCGCTCGACCGCCGCCGCGTCGTCTCGATGCGAGAGGGATCCGAAAGCGACATTGTCGTAGGCACTCACCTCCAGCTGCAGGAAGTCTTGGAACACCGGGGCCAGGCGGGCGCGCCACGACGCCACGTCGATCTCCCGGAGGTCGACGCCATCGACCAGGATGCGTCCCCCGTCCGGGTCGTACAGCCGGGCCAGGAGCTTGACGAAGCTCGTCTTCCCGGCACCGTTCTCCCCGACGATGGCCAACGACGTGCCCGCTCGGATCTCGAGGTCGAGCCCGTCGAAGACCGGCGTGTCCCGTCCTGGATAGGTGAAGCGAACGCCCTCGAACCGGATCGACGAGCGGGGCAGGTCACCAGCGGGGCGGTCGCCGTGCAGCCGATGGGCGACGGCCGCAGCGCGCTGCTCGAGGTCGAGGAGCTTGTCGAGGGCGAACTGGGCCTCCGCCGGGGCGATGTACATTCAGTCGAACTGGGCGGCGAGCGCCGCAGCGAGGAAGGCCTGGGACACGGCGACGGCCACACCGACGGAGATCCGTCCGGCGCTTGCCTCGCGTGCGAGGAGAGAGAAGCCCACGGCCTCGACGGCGACGAGCGCGGCGGTGACGGCGACCATCTCGATCCAGTACTCGCGGCGCCTGGCCCAGACGCCGCCCATCACGTCGAGCCAGCTGGATCGATAACGATCGACGAGCCAGGGAGCGAGACCGAACACCCGGGTCTCTTTGGCGACGGTGGAGGTGAGGCTCAACGTGCGCAGGTAGTACGCGCGTCGCAACAGATCGGTGTTGCCGTGCATCACCATCGTCACTTCGTCGTTGTGTCGTCGCACGAACCGGAAGACGAGTGCGTAGGCGACTCCGAGCAGCGGGACGAGCCACCACCGGAACGAGCCGACGATCATCAGCGACGAGGCACACCACAGTCGCCGCTTGATGATGAAGGGCAACTGCACGGCCGCCGACCCGGGGGTGAAGCCCGACAGCGCGCCCTGGGCCTGCAGCGCGGCGTCGAGTACGACCGGATCCTCCACGTGGGCGAGGCCGGGGGGACTGGCCATCGCCCGCATCACCCGCTCGGTGAGTGACTCGTCGACCTCTCGCATGAGGACGCTGCCGAGTTCGCCGATCACCGGGTCGAGCAGGCGCTGCACCGTGAACAACAGACCGAGCAGAAGGACGATGCCGGCGGCCGCATCCTTCGTTTCGAGCCGAGCGGCCAGCGCGCCGGTGGCGACGGTGAAGGCGGGAAGCAGGAGGCCCTGCAGCCCGCCCAAGGCAACAACGGCGAAGGTGAGGCGACGGTCGACCGAGGCGAACACCCGGATCAGCCTCGGTAGCCCTCGTCCCATCGCCCGCATTCTGTCGGGCGACCCGCCGACCGCCTGTCGATTACCTGCCAGCCACCGATTTAATGGTGGGAGTTGTTGTCGCTGGAAGAGAAGTAGCCGAACCCGGCGAGCAGGATGGCGGCGCACACCACGGCGATGACGGCAAGGGTGACGAGGAGGCTCTTGGCCTGGAGCGGTTTGACCTTCTCCTCGGTCTCGGCGAGGGCGACGAAGACGGCGACCAACATGCCTCGGATGCTAATCCGCCCCCGCGATTGACAGCATCGAACAGGTGTTCGATAGTGCAGGGGTGGGGTTGCCCGCCGGATCTGCTCCGGCGCCGAGGGCAGGTCGGAGCGCGCTCGCCGCCACGGGGAGCACGGTTCCGGACCTGCGGGAGATCGCCGGTCGGGTCGCGCCGGTGGCGCTGGCCGGCGACCAGCTCCTCCCCGTGTCGCCGTCCCTGGAAGGGTTGTTCCCGGCCAAGGGACTGCGACGGGGGAGCGTGGTCGGCGTGTCCAGCGTCTCGGCCGCGCTCGGGGCGACGGCGCTCACGATGGCCGTGCTCGCCGGTCCGTCCGCCGTCGGGTCGTGGTGCGCACTGGTGGGGTTCGCCGACGCCGGCGGGGTGGCCGCGGGCGAGCTCGGCATCGACCTGGCCCGATGCGCGCTCGTCCCCGATCCCGGTCCGACGTGGGCGACGGTGGTCGCCGCGCTGCTCGACGCCATCGACGTGGTGGCCGTCCGCGCCCCGGGGCGGGTGCGGGCCGCCGACGCCCGCCGCCTCGCCGCTCGCGCTCGCGAACGTGGGTCGGTGCTGGTGGTCGTCGGCTCCTGGCCGGAAGGGCCCGACGTCCGCCTCTCGGTCGCCGGGTCGTCGTGGGAAGGCCTCGGGCGCGGCCACGGCGCCCTGTCTCGTCGCCGCCTCGATGTGGTCTCCGGAGGGCGGGGCGCCGCCACCCGCGAACGCCGCGTTCAGGTGGCCCTTCCAGACGTGGAAATGCGTTCAAGTGGCCCCTCCGGAGTGGGGGGGGAGGAGGGGTGACGGGGACGAGGGGAGTGCGGACGATGGTGGTGTGGTGCCCCGACTGGCCGGTGACGGCGGCGGGGGTGGCGCCGGATGTCGCGGCGGCGGTGTTCTCCGCCAACCGGGTGGTGGCCTGCTCGGTGGCGGCGCGGGCCGAGGGGGTGCAACGAGGATTGCGGCGCCGCGAGGCCCAGGGTCGGTGCCCCGAGTTGGTCGTGCTCGATTCCGATCCGTCGCTCGAGGCGCGCGTGTTCGAGCCGGTGGTCGCCGCCCTCGATGCCTTCTGTCCCCGCATCGAGATCCTCCGACCTGGCCGGTGCGCCTTTGCCGTGCGGGGTCCGGCCCGCTACTTCGGCGGGGAGGACGCGCTGGCGGGGTTGGTGCGCGAGGCCGTGCCCCAGACGTGCCGCATCGGGATCGCCGACGGGCCCTTCGCCGCCCTGCTCGCCGCCCGCACCGCCAACGGCCCCGCCCGCGCCGCGAACGGCCCCGCCGGCGACGGCGTGCGCATCGTGGCGCCGGGGGAGAGCCGGGGCTTCCTCGCCCCGTTTCCCGTCACCGCCCTCGAGCGGCCCGAGTTGGCCGACCTGTTGCAGCGCCTCGGGCTGCGGTCCCTGGCCGATCTGGGCGGGTTGCCGCCGGCCCAGGTGCTGGCCCGCTTCGGGCACGACGGCGAGCTGGCCCATCGCCTGGCCCGTGGTCTCGACGAGCGGCCGCTGCGGGCGCGCCTCCCTCCTCCCGACTTCTCCGTCGCCGCGGAACTCGATCCGCCCGCCGATCGGGTCGACCGCGCCGCCTTCGTGGCCAAGTCGCTGGCCGATTCGCTGCACGACGAACTGGCGACGCGTGGGCTGGCCTGCACCCGCATCCTCATCGAGGCCGAGACCGACCACGGTGAGGAGTTGGCCCGACTGTGGCGCCACGACGGCGCCCTGACGGCCGGCGCCATCGCCGAACGGGTGCGATGGCAACTCGACGGATGGTTGCAGGCGCCGACATGGGGCGATCGGCCGACGTCGGGCATCACACGGGTACGGCTGACCCCCGACGAGGTTCGTCCGGACACCGGGCGCCAGATGGGGTTCTGGGGAGGCGCCACCCTGAACGACGAGCGGGCCTCGCGGGCCCTTGCCCGGGTGCAGGGGATGCTCGGTCCGGAGGCGGCGGGCACGCTGGTCCTACAAGGCGGACGTTCGCCGGCCGAGCGGGTGCGATTCGTGCCGTGGGGAGACGCAGCCGACGCCGAGGATCGGGGAACACCGGAGTCGCCGTGGCCGGGATCGGTGCCACCGCCCTCGCCGGCCATCGTGCATCGGCGCCCGCGGCCGGCGGAAGTGATCGGGGCCGGCGGGGTGACGGTGCAGGTGAACGGGCGGGGCGTCTGCAGTGACGATCCCGTTCGAATGTCGACCGAC
>JBKJLU010000133.1:0-3424 GCA_046596815.1 Acidimicrobiales bacterium
CAACAAGGTCCAGCTGAACATCCAGGAGATCAAGCAGCCCGAGCTCGATGCATCGCTGATGGCCCAGGCCATCGCTGACCAGCTGGCCGGTCGGGTCAGCTTCCGACGTGCCATGAAGCGCACCGTGCAGACGGTGCTCAAGGCCGGCGAGCTGGTCGGCGATGGCCTGGGCCATCAGCGATGCATCGAGCTCGGGCTGCTTGATCTCCTGGATGTTCAGCTGGACCTTGTTGTTGCCGGTGATCTTGCCGAGGTGCGTCCGGAGGCGGTCGGCCTCGGCGCCGCGGCGACCGATCACGATGCCGGGACGAGCGGTGTGCACATCGATCCGGAGGCGGTCACGGGTGCGCTCGATCTCGATGCGGCTGACGGCCGCCCGCTCGAGCTGGCTCGTCAGGTAGCTGCGGATCTTCCAGTCCTCGATCACCCAGTCCTGATAGCTCTGGTCGTTGAACCAGCGCGACTTCCAGTCGGTGGTGATCCCGAGGCGGAACCCGTACGGGTTGACCTTCTGTCCCACTACTTGCTCTCTTCCTCGTCGCCGTCTGCGGCGCCGGTGTCGGCGTCCTCCGCAGTCGGGATCTCGGTCTCTTCTGCGGCGCCCTCGACGGGCGAGTTCTCGACCACACCGGCGTCGTCGGCGGCCTCGACATCGGCCTCGACGTCGTCAACCTGGTCCTGCTCGATCTCGTCGAGGAGTTCGGGCTCGTTGGCTTCCGTTGCCTGACCCCCGCGGTTGCGGCGGAAACGACCGGCACGACCGGCAGCGGTCTCGCTGGCCTCGGCCCCGCCGGGGGCACGACCGCCGGCGACGCGACGGGCACGACGCGACGCCTGCTCGGCCGCCTGCTTGGTGCGGTAGCGGGCCAGCTTGTCGGCGTCGAGGCGGCTGACGATCACGGTGATGTGACAGGTGCGCTTGCGGATGCGACCGGCGCGCCCACGGGCCCGGGGGCGGAACCGCTTGATGGTGACGCCCTCATCGGCGTAACACGCCGAGACGTACAGCTCTTCGGGGTCGATGCCGTCGTTGTTCTCGGCGTTGGCCACGGCCGAAGCCAGGACTTTGGCGACGACGATGGCGGCGTCGCGCTCGGAGAAGCGGAGGATCTCCGCCGCCCGCTGCACGTGCTCACCTCGGATGATGTTCAGCACCTCGCGCACCTTGTAGGGCGAGATGCGGATGTACTTGGCGACCGCCCGCGTGCCGGGGCGCTCGTTCGTCTTGACGCCGGATCCGTTCGCCATTAGCGGCGGGCTCCGCGCTCTTGCCCGGCGTGGAACCGGAACGTACGGGTGGGGGCGAACTCGCCGAGCTTGTGCCCGACCATCGACTCGGTGATGTAGACGGGCACGTGCTTGCGTCCGTCGTGCACGGCGACCGTATGGCCGACCATGTCCGGGATGATCGTGGAGCGACGCGACCAGGTCTTGATGACCCGCTTCTCGTTGCTGGCGTTGAGAGCATCCACCTTCTTCAGGAGGTGGTCGTCCACGAAGGGACCCTTCTTCAAGCTGCGCGGCATCTACTTATCTCCTCGACCCGCGCGTACGACGGCGACGGATGATCAGCTGGTTCGATTCCTTCTTCTTCGAGCGGGTGCGGCCCTCCGGCTTGCCCCAGGGGCTCACCGGGTGACGGCCACCGGAGGTCTTGCCTTCGCCACCACCGAGGGGGTGGTCGACCGGGTTCATGGCGACACCGCGTGTCTGGGGGCGAACGCCCTTCCACCGGTTGCGGCCCGCCTTGCCGATCTTGATCAGCTCGGCTTCGGCGTTTCCGACCTCACCGATGGTGCCACGGCAGTCGATCGGCACGCGCCGCATTTCCGTGGACGGCAGACGCAGGGTGGCGAAGTCGCCCTCCTTGGCCACGAGCTGCACGCTCATACCGGCACCACGGGCCAGCTTGGCGCCGGCGCCGGGCTTCAACTCGACGTTGTGGACGACCGTGCCGACGGGCACGTAGCGAAGCGGCAGCGCGTTGCCGGGACGGATCTCGGCCCCCTGACCGCTCTGGAGCATGTCACCGACCTGCACGTTGCGCGGGGCGATGATGTAGCGCTTCTCACCGTCGAGGTAGTGCAACAGGCAGATGCGGGCGTTGCGGTTCGGGTCGTACTCGATGGTCGCGACCTTGGCCGGCACGCCGTCCTTGTTCCGCTTGAAGTCGATGACCCGGTACTGCTGCTTGTGGCCGCCACCACGGTGACGAGCGGTCTTGCGGCCGTAGGAGTTGCGTCCACCGGTGCGGTGCTTCGGCTGGAGGAGCGACTTCTCGGGCTCGGTCGACGTGATCTCGGAGAAGTCCGAGCTCGTCTGGAACCGACGACCGGCGCTGGTTGGCTTGCGTTTGCGAAGGGCCATGGTTTCTAACCTTCGAACAGATCGATGCGGTCGCCGGCCTTCAAGGTGACGATGGCGCGCTTGGTATCAGGACGGGTGCCGATGAACTGCCGGCGGCGCTTCTTCTTGCCCTTGCGGTTGAGGGTGTTGACCTTCTCGACCGAGACGTTGAAGATCGCTTCGATGGCGATCTTGATCTCGGACTTGTTCGAGTCGGGATGCACCACGAAGGTGTAGACGCCGGCGTCGAGGAGCCCATAGGACTTCTCGGACACGACCGGCTTCAGGATGACGTCGCGGGGATCGCGCATGTCAATTGCCTCCCTCTGCGTTGCTGGCGCTTGCCTCGGCCGCAGCGTGCCCCGGCAGTGCCTCTTTGGTGAAGACGACCCAGTCGCTGCACAGCACGTCGTAGGCGTTGAGTTCGCCCCGCACCTGGATGTGGACATGGGGCAGGTTGCGGAACGACTTGAAGGCGATGTCGTCGTCGTCACCGACGACGAGCAGGACCTTGCCCTCGATGCCCATGGCCATCAGGGCGGCGAGCGCGTCCTTGGTCTTGGGAACATCGAAGTCCCAGCCCTCGACGACGGCGACTCGACCCTCGCTGGCCCGGTCGGACAGTGCCGAGCGCAGGGCCAACTGGATCATCTTCTTGGGAGTCTTCTGCTTGTAGCTGCGGGGCTTCGGGCCGAGGGCCACGCCACCGCCGACCCACTGGGGCGACCGGGTCGAGCCCTGACGAGCACGACCGGTGCCCTTCTGGCGCCACGGCTTGGCGCCGCCACCGCGAACCTCGGCCCGGGTGAGCGTGCTCTGGGTGCCACTGCGGGCCGCCGCCAGCTGGGCTGTCACCACCTGATGCATGACGTACATGTTGGGCTCGATGCCGAAGATGGCATCGTCGAGCTCAACGGTGCCCTGTGTCGCGCCAGCGGAGGTGCGGAGATCGATCGAGGCCATTACTTGGCACCACCCTTCACGGCGTTGCGGATGATGACAAGGCCGCCTCGGGGGCCGGGAACGGCGCCCTTGACGAGCAGGAGATCGCGCTCACTGTCGGCCTGCACGACGACCA
>JBKJLU010000172.1:0-5020 GCA_046596815.1 Acidimicrobiales bacterium
CGGTAGTCGTTGAGGAAGCCCGTCACCGCCTCGATGGGCCCGCCGAAGATGTCGCCGAAGTACCGGAAAATGGCGATCGCCGCGATGGTTCCGCCGAGGTTGAGGAGGGCGAACAACCACACGGGCATGCCCGAGGCGCCGGCCAACATGCAGATGATCGGGTTCGGGAACACGATGACCATCGGCCACGCCGCCTTGGCGAATCCGCTCTCGAGCCAGCGGATCATGTTGCCGCCCTCGCCCATCTTCCCCTCGAGCCATCGCGCGCCGGCGTCGCCGTACCAGCGGCCGATGGCGTAGTAGAGGGGATCGGAGAGCAGCTGGCGGGTGATGGCAACGAGGAGGAACGGCACCAGGTCGGTGTGAGGGACGACGGCCAGGATCCAGCGCTTGCGGGTATTGAGCGCGATGAGCCACAGCGGGTGGGTCTCGACGAGGCCGGCGGCGAGGATGTCGCCGACGAAGTTCGAGATCGTGAGGAGGACGATCAGCCCGAGAAGGATGCGAAGCCGCACCCGGTTCGGCCTCTCCGCCGTCGCCTCCATGCGAGCGCAACGTAGTCGGGTCCCCGGCCCCCCACGGTGGCGCCGGTAGCGTGGCTGAGCGTGACCATGCCGCAGCGCCGTCTCCTCGCGGCCCTCCTCGGCCTGACGGTGCTCGTAGCTCTGGGCCTCGTGCTGAGTCGGGTCGGTGGCGGTGATGACGAACGTTTGGCGGTGCGGGGCCGGGCCGAGAACGCTCCCACCACCGAACCCGAGGTGGCGCCATCGTCCACGGTCGTGGATCCGGCGACGGCGACCACGGTGAAGTTGGTGCCGCTCACCACCGGCGTTCCCATCCCCAACTCCATCGAGCAACCGCCACCGACGACCGCGCCGACGGCCACCCCGGGCGCGCCCCGCGCCGGCACGTCGGGCTCGACGGCGACGTCACCAATGGCCGCCTCGGCCGGATCGTCGGCCGTTGGCCCGACGGGCGCCGTACTCACCCGACCGACCGACACCACGACGACCCGTCCGGTCGACAAGGCCAAGGGGTGCAACTCGGCCAACGACCCGGGCTGGGAGATCTCCGAGTGCGGGGCACTGCGCTCGGGCGGTTCGGTGCTGCTGTGGCTGGTCGAGACCAAAGGCAAGGGCATCCGGACGCTGGTGCTGCGCGAGCAGACGGCGGGACGGTGGGTCGTCGTCCTTGCGGCGAGGGACGACAACGGCAAGGCCTTCTCCGAGGTCGGCGTGCGGGGTGAGGACGTCTCCGGTGATGGCCAGCCCGAGCTTGTCTTCGGGTTTCATCGCCGGGGCGATGACAAGGTCCTGGCGGTCGACGTGGTTGACGCGCCGCCGGCCGTCGTCGTGCACCGTGACCTGGTTCAGGGATCGGCGACCGCGACCAAGGGCCGACTCGACACGTGGGCGGCCAACGGTGACGCCTTCGATCAGGTCGCCATCCGTTTCATCTCGGGGCAGTGGCAGGCATCGGCGCCCCAGCGCGTCGCCCGTAGCGCCGTGCCGCCCTCGTCGGTCTAGACGGGTGCCCGCACCCCCCTCGAGTCGGGAGCGGCTGCTCGAGGCGGCGTATGCCTGCGTGGCCCGTGACGGCCTGGCCAAGACGTCGATGGAGGACGTGGCCGCCGAAGCGAGCCTGTCGCGCGCCACCGTCTACCGCCACTTCCCCCAGGGTCGCGACCAACTGGTCCGTGAAGTCATTGCCTGGGAGTCGGGACGGTTCTTCGAACGCCTGGCCCGCGCCGTCGCCCATCATGTCGAGCTTCCCGAGTTGTTGGAGGAGGCCTTGGTCTTCGCTCACCGGGCGGTGGCGGAGCACGCGGTGTTGCAGAAGATCCTCGAGACCGAACCCGATCGACTGCTCCCCATCCTCACGACCGAGAGCGGACGACTCCTCGCTCTGGTCAAGCAGTTCCTCGTGCTCGCCATGACGAGGACGCAGGTGCGCGCCGGCCTCGACGCCGATGCCGCCGCCGACTACCTGGCCCGGATGGTGCTGAGCCACATCGGCGGCCCCGGTCGCTGGGATCTGGCCGACCGGGCGCAAGTGCGAGAGTTGGTGCGCACCCAGTTTCTGGCGGGCATCCTCTCCCGCTGAACGACGTTCTTGACAATGAGACGGAATACTCCTTACTGTCTCATCGATGGGAACGATGGCTTCCGACATCCGAAGTGATGACCGGGTTCTCGCCGATGCCGGTACCCAGCTGATCGACGCCACCCTCGCCTGCATCGCCCGCTGGGGCGTGGCCAAGACGACCCTCGACGACGTCGCCCGGCAGGCCGGCTGTAGCCGCGCCACCGTCTACCGCGCCTTTCCCGGCGGGAAGGACGCCCTCTTCGTCGCCGTCGCTGCCTCCGAGATCGCCCGCCTCGCCACTTCGGTCAGCCGGGCCGTCGACGCCGCCGACGACCTCGAGGATGCCGTCGTCGCCGCCATCACCACCACTGCTCGCGCCCTCGCCGACCACGACGCCTTCCGCTACCTCATGGCCCACGAGCCCGGCGTGGTGCTTCCCCACCTCGCCTTCTCCGAGCTCGATGCGCTGTTGGCGGTCGCCGCCGCCCGCACCGGACCTTCCTTCGCCCGCTTCCTCGGCTCGAGCGACGAGGCCGAGCGCCTCGCCGAGTGGGCCACCCGCATCGTCATCAGCCACACCTGCAGTCCGTCGAGCGGCGTGCATCTCGCCGACGACGCATCCGTCCGGCGTCTGGTGAGGGCGTTCGTCCTCCCCGGGCTCCTCGTTGCCACCTAAAGGAATCGCATGACCCTCACAAATGAGCCGCTGAACTCGAATAAAGACATCATCGGCCGCGACGACATCAACGACCTCGAGGCCATCCTCGCCATCTCCAACACCGACATCCACGCGTCGATCTCGGCCGTCAAGGACAATGCCGACGCCATCTTCACGTGGGACTACGAGAAGGGGCGGCGTCCCAAGCTGAACCGCTTGTACGAGAAGTCCAAGACCTCGATGTGGAACGGCGAGACCGACCTCCCGTGGGACACGGTCGTCGATCAGGAGGCCGTCGTCATGGCCAACGCCGGCGGCAACATCGGGCCCGACTCGGGCATCGACGTCTCCGGAACGCCCATGGCCAAGTGGAGTGAGAAGGAGTGGATCCAGTTCGGCGTCGAGAGCCAGAACTGGACGCTCTCGCAGTTCATGCACGGCGAGCAGGGCGCGCTGGTCTGCACGGCCAAGATCGTCGAGACGGTGCCGTGGATCGACGCCAAGTACTACGCCGCCACCCAGGTCATGGACGAGGCCCGCCGCGTGGAGGTCTTCGCCAAGTACCTCGACACCAAGCTCACCGGCCACTATCCGGTCAACGCCCACCTCAAGATGCTGCTCGACGACATCATCGGCGACAGCCGCTGGGACATGACCTACCTCGGCATGCAGATCATGGTCGAGGGGCTCGCCCTCGCCGCCTTCGGCTTCATCCACCAGATGACGACCGAACCGCTGCTCAAGCAGCTGCTCCGCTACGTCATGTCCGACGAGGCCCGCCACGTCGCCTTCGGTGTCCTGAGCCTGCAGGAGTACTACAAGGAGCTCGACTCCAAAGAGCTGCGCGAGCGCCAGGAGTTCGCCTTCGAGGCCGCGGTCCGGATGCGCGACCGCTTCCTGCAGCAGGAGGTGTGGGATCGGATGGGCATCTCCCCCAAGGTCGCCGTTCCCCTCGTGCTCCAGGCTCCCGAGCGCCAGGTCTTCCAGTCGATGCTGTTCTCGAAGATCGTGCCCAACTGCAAGAAGCTCGGCCTGCTCGACGCCGCTGACGGTTGGCTGCGAACCAAGTTCCAGGAGCTCGGCGTCATCCAGTTCGAGGATTGGGCCGACACCGGCGAGGAATACGAGATGTTCGCCCTCGCCGAGGGCGAAGTCGCCTCGACGGCCAAGGCCCTCTCGGCCAACTGATTCAGAGGCCGGAGACGGCCTCGAGTAACTGGGCCGCGTCGGTGTCGTTGACGTAAGCGACGACACCGGCGCGCACACCCACTCCGGCATCGGCGTCGAGGCCCATGGCCGCGGCCGCTTCCACGGCGTAGCTGTGACCGGCCCACACGGCGACGTCGGCTTCGGCGAGCGCCCTGGCGACGTCGTCGGCGTGGATGCCGTCGACGCTGAACAGCACGGTCGGCGTCCGGTCGGTCAGATCCTTCGGTCCGTGCACGGTGACCCGTGGCATGGCCGTCAGGCCGGCGAGCAGACCTTCGAAGACCGCCGACTCGGCCTCGGCGATGGCATCCATACCGGTGTCGAGCAGGAACCGCGCCGCCGCCTCGATCCCGGCTATCGCCTCGAACGACGGGGTGCCCGTCTCGAATCGTCCCGGCCCTGTGTCCTTGGCCGGCCGCACCTTGTAGGGCGTGATCGACGCCAGCAGATCGGGGTCGAGAGCGAGCACGCCGGCGTGGGGTCCGTACCACTTGTAGGGCGACGTGGCGAGGGCGTCGCACCCGATCCGGCCGACGTCGATGGCGCGGTGCGGTGCGAGGTGGACGGCATCAACGAAGGCTCGGGCCCCGCCGGCGTGCGCGACTTCGACGATGGCGGCAACGTCGGGGATGGTGCCGAGAAGGTTGGAGGCTCCGGTCACCGCGACCCATCGCGTCCGGTCGGTGAGGCAATGGGCGACGGCGTCGACGGGCAGCCGTCCGGCGAGCGGATCGAGATCGGCGAAGACGACGGTGGCGCCGGCATCGGCAGCCGCCAGCACCCATGGGGTCACGTTGGCGTCGTGATCGAGGCGGGTGCACACGATCTCATCGCCCGGCCGCAACTCGCGGGCGACGGCCCGGGTGAACGCCAGGGTGAGCGTGGTCATGTTGGGGCCGAAGACGATGCCGCCGGCGGGCGCGCCGAGGAGTTCCCCGATCGTCGCCCTCGCCTGGTCGACGAGATCCCCGGTGCGAACGCTGGCGGCGAAGGGCCCACCGAGGTTGGCGGCGTTCCCCCCGGCCAGATGCTCCCGCATGGCCTCGATGGCCGTGTCGACCATGAGGG
>JBKJLU010000284.1:0-2545 GCA_046596815.1 Acidimicrobiales bacterium
CCCCACCGATCCCGGTACCGAGGGTCACGAGCACCAGGTGATCGCGGCCCCGCCCCGCCCCTGCTTGGGCCTCGCCCCAACAGGCGCAGGTGGCGTCGTTCTCGACCACCACCGGAATTCCCAACTGCCGGGCGAGGGGCTCGGCCAGCGGCAGTTCCTCGACCCCGGTGAGGTTGGGCGCGTAGCGGAGCACGCCGGAGGCATCGACGAGTCCGGGGGCCCCGAAGCCCACCCCGACGACCTCGCCGGTCGAGCATCCGGCGATCAGATCGGCGGCGACGGTTCGCAACCCCTCGATGATCGCCTCGCCGCCACGCGGTGTCGGGATGCGCGTCTCGAACACGATCGCTCCGTCACCGTCGACGACGACCCCGAGACACTTGGTCCCTCCCAGGTCGACGCCGACCGTAAGGGGCACGTCTAGAAGCGCAAGAGCGCGCCGATGCGCCCGGCCACGTCCAGGTCGGCGTTGCCCACACAGACCTCCACATGGCACGACTGCATCAGGGCCTCCTCGACGGCCTCTTCGATGATGTCTTCGATGTGGCCCATCTCCGCCCCGCACGTGGGACAGGTTCGACCCTTGGCCGCGAGCAGGCCGCAGCTGCCGCAGCGCCATCCTTCGGCCTCGTACCCGTCGGAGACGACGAGGGTTTCCGCCCGGCGTTCGAACAGTGCCGTCAGGGTGGCCGACAGCCCGACGACTCCGCCCCGACCGGACCCTGACGCCTCCCGGAGCTTCGACACCATGGCGGCCTCGCGATCGCGCTCGACCTGCTCCTCGACCTCGAGGACAGCCGTGACGATGGCCGCCTCGGAGGACGCCGCCGGGATGTTGATGCGGGCGGCGATGCGCTCCTTGAGGTAACTGTGGAGATCGGCCTCGAGCTCGTGGGCGATCTCGGGACCGGCGCTCAGGATGAGGTGGTCGAAGGGGTGCTGCTTCCACACCTCGAAGGCCACGCCCGCGGCGCGCTTCACGTGCTGGTGGGTCGCTTCCTCGATGTGGTTGCGCTCATGGCCCCGGTCCTTGTCGCCGGCGTCGTCGTCGTGACGGGGCAAAGCATCGAAGGCTTCGCTTCGATCGACCAACTGGTTCAGCTCGAAAACGAACATCCGCGTGCGCTGCTTGTCGGCCAGCAGGAATCCGAAACCGGGGTAGTTGTCGGCGATGCCTTCGAGCTGACGAACATGAGGAGTCGCATTGACGACCACCTGGTCCTTGACCCGCACGGGCAGTTCGTGGACTTGCCAGAGCGCATCGCCACAGGAAAACACGGCGAGGCCGCGCGTGCGAGATCGATCGAGACCTTCGCGGACGTGGGCCGCGATGCGCTCGAGGTCGCCCAGGGCAGCGGCGTAGCCGTGGCCCTTGGCCTTCTCAGCGGCTTCGCGGACCATCTTCTCGAGTCGGGCCTGGACATCGACGAATTTCGGCCAGCGCCTGCCGTCGACGTCCAGATAGACCGTCACAACCGGTCGATCCGGCGTCTTGAAAGACGCCAGTGATCGGATGGACTCCTCGTTGAGTAGAGCCACGTCACCTCCTGGGTTCGTTGATCATCACCTCGCCACAGCTCGGACGGCGGCCTGGTCGCCCAGACCCTCCGCCCATGTCGCGACCTTTTCGTCGTCCCCCAGGACCACGACCTGCATCGAGCCCGCCAGTCGCCCCAACAGACGAAGCATCCGGCGATGGGCGGGCTCGGAAAGACCAGCGATGGCGTCGACATCGACCACCATCGGGAGTGGCCCACCCTGGGCACCCCGCAATGCCGCGACCCGGGCGAGGAGGTAGGCCTCGGCCTCCATGCCGACGACGGCGCTGAGATCGACACCCGCTTCGGTCGGAGCTCCTTCGTCGTCGTCGACGTCCGAGGAAACGGCTGGCGACTCGTTCTTCGAACGCTCCTGGACAAGGGCCGACTCGGCCTCCTGCAGCTGCGCCGCCAGTTCGTCGACCTCGCGGCGGCGGGCGTCGGTGTCGGCCTCGAGTCCGGCGAGACGACCCTTCTCGTGCTCGCTGGCGGAAAGGCGTTCGCGTGCGGCACCCACCGCCGATTCGGCTTCGCGGACTTCGCGCTCGGCGGATGCGACGGCGTCGGCAGCGACGGATCCGTCGTCCCTCGTCGGTTCGCCGCCAGCATCGTCCTGGCCGAAGAAGGCGTCACTCTGGGACTCGGCCAACTCGGTCTCGACGGTGGCCAGCCGGGAATCGAGATCCTCGAGCTGTTCGTTCAACAAGGCCCGTTGCTGGCGAGCCGCCGGTGACTCGGCCAACCAGCGCTCGGCCGCCTCTTCGAGGTCGTCCCCATCGGTGACGTCGACGCCGCCCTGATGCAGGGCCGCAGCTAGTTCTTTCTCGGCCCAGCCCGTCTCGACGACGGCCTCGAGGTGAGCCCGGAGTTCGGCTTCCAACTGGGCGTCGTCGACCTCGCGCCCGAGGAGGTCTTGGGCGTCCTGGCGAACGGAAACCTGTTCTTCTTTCGCCGCCGTCCACTCGGGGGTGGCCTGACCGCCGTGCAACTCTTCCCAGACGGCCTCG
>JBKJLU010000034.1:0-6299 GCA_046596815.1 Acidimicrobiales bacterium
CAGGGTCATCGACGACATCGGGCAACCACCACACGCACCGAGCAACTCGATGTCGACGCGGCCCGACTCCTCGTCGAATTCGATCACCCGCATGTCGCCCCCGTCGGACTGCAGGGCGGGACGGATGGCTTCAACGGCTTCGAGCAGGGCGGCTTCCACGGTGATGTGCTCCTCAGGTCCCTCAGATTGTGTTGTCACGAGTCTCCCACCGGTCAACACGCAGAGCGAGCCCAGACTTCCCGGGAGCGACGGCAATCACGTCGAGACTCCCGTCGGGATGCCTGGCTGTCACCTCGACCACCAGGTGGCCTTCGACGGCATCGGCCAGGCCTCGACCCCACACCGAGGCCATCCATGAAGGTGGAAGAGTCGCCCGCTGCCCTGCAATCGAGGCGACCTGACCGAGGCGGATGTCGGGCAACGACCCTGTCCATCCGACCGACCGGAGCACGGGCAGTGCCCGGGCAGCGGTCGCGACCTCGAGGGCGGCCGACCGCCCACCGGCCTCGAGGGTTGCTGCGACCGACGCCTGCAGTCGATGTTGCAGCCGGGGGTCGAGACCGAGCAGCACCAGGAACCCGAGGCGGCGAACGGCGGCCCGCTCGATGATCTCGAGTCGGTGATCGAGTCCCACATCGACTCGTGCTCGGGTGGCCACTCGAGCCCGAACAAGGGCGCCTGCGGCTCGACGCCAGCGATCGAGATCCTCGGAGAGAGAACGGGCGAGCGCCACCGGCGGGCGGATGGGGTCGGCATCGGAACGGGTTCCGGCGACGAGCATGGCCCCCGAGACGTGGCATGCCTCCCAGGCGTCGAGCACGTCGAGGCAGGGACAGCGTGGCGCGCCGAGGGCCCCGAGCGCCCGCTCCGCCTCCGGATCGGGGTGGGCGGCGAGGGTGAAGCGCCCCTCCTTCCATCCGAGCCGATGGGCGCCGTCGCCGCCGCTGCGCTCAGGACCGAGAACGTCGATTTCGCCAAGGCCGTCCCACCACCGAGGAGCGCTCACCATCGCACGTCGAAGGTGTGCACCCGGCCTTCGGTCACCAGTTCGAGCGCGATGGCTCGAGCCGAGGGCGCGAGGGCCGGGTCGAACCGGAGGACTCCAGGACCCGTCGGGATACCTGCGGCTCTCGCTCCTTCGCCCTCGGTCGCCGACCAGAACGCCGGCTTCCCGGGCTCGTCGCTGGTGATGGTCAGGCACCAATGATCCGACCAGCGCTGCAGGTCTGCCAGCCGCCCGACGTCGAGACGAAAGGCGAGCGGCACCGTCTCGATCAACACCGAGTCGGGCGTGTCGTCGTTGTGCCCGGAGGCGGCCACGGCCACGTCAACGGCCCGCAGCGCCGCGCGGGCAATGGCATCGGCGTCGGGAAGCCCCAACGCATCGGCCGACACCCGAAGCCGGCTGCACATCTCGTTGATCATGCCGACAGGTGCGCCGAGGGCGACCAAGGCGACGACCCGGAGAACGAGGCGCTCGAAGTAGTCCACCGGGGTGATGTCCCACTCACGACACGGGAGGTCGGTCGTAGCGCTGGTGCGCTCGATCGTGGGTGGGGGCGACACCGCAAAACCGGCGGTGAGACGACCGATCTCCAGTTCCGGCCAGGTCGGCTCGAGCCAGTCCGCGCCCCGCACGAAGAGGGCATCGATGGTCTCGGTCACGATCGCGCTGGTGACGTCGCCGGGGAGCAGCCCGGCCCCGACGATCGCGTCGGCCGCATCATTCAGGGCGGAGATGCCGGCGGCGATCTCCGCGGATGGAGCCGAGGCCAGCACCACCGTCGCCTCCGCCCACAGCCGCAGCCGGCGTTCGGCCTGCTGTCGGCGGTCTGCCTCCGCTTCAGCGGCGACGTTCGACATCGGCGCCGAGCGACCGCAACTTTCCGGCGAAGTCCTCGTAGCCCCGGTCGACGTGAAAGGCGTCTTGCACCTCGGTCTCACCGTCGGCGACGAGACCGGCGAGGATGACGGCGACGCCGGCGCGCACGTCGTGCGCTTTCACCCGAGCCCCGGAGAGTTGGGCGACGCCCCGCACCACCGCGTGGTGCCCCTCGGTGCGGATGTCGGCCCCCATGCGCGCGAGTTCGGCCACGTAGGCGAAGCGGTTGTCGTGAAAGATGTTCTCGGTGACGATGGCGACGCCTTCGGCGACGGCCAGCATGGCGACGAGCATCGGCTTGTAGTCCGTGGCGATGCCCGGATAGGGCAGGGTGGCCACGTCGACCGACTGCAGGCGGTCGCTGCACGAAGCCCACAAGCCGTCTTGGCAAGGCGACACCCGCACCCCCATGTCGCCCATCTTCTGAATGACCATGTCCATGTGCTCGGGGCGGGCGCCGGCGATGGTCACCTCGCCGCCGGCAATGCCGACCGCGGCAACCCATGTCGCCGCTTCGATGCGATCGGGGATCACGGTGTGCTCGACCGCGTGGAGTTCGTCGACGCCCTCGATCTCGATGGTCGACGTGCCCGCACCGACGACGTTCGCCCCCATCCGATTGAGCATCGCCGCGAGGTCGGCGATCTCGGGTTCCCTGGCGGCGTTCTCGATGGTGGTCGTGCCCTTGGCCAGCACGGCCGCCATGAGGAGATTGTCGGTCGCCGTGTGGCTGGGGAACTCCAGCACGATGCGGGCTCCCCGCAGGCGGGGGCAGCGGGCCTCGATGTTGCCGTGCACGATGTCGAACTCGGCTCCCATCAGCTCGAGGCCCTTGAGATGCATGTCGATGGGCCGGGTGCCGAAGTTGTCACCACCCGGCATCGACACCTGGGCCCGTCCGAACCTGGCCAGCAGCGGCCCGAGCACGACGATGGAGGCCCGCATCCGCTCGACCAGTTCATACGGGGCCTCGGGTACGACATCCGAGGTGCGGTGCACCGCCAGGTCGGTGCCCGTGCGGGTGGTGTCGACACCCATCGACACCAGGAGGTCGCACATGATCTCGGCGTCGGCGATGTGGGGCACATTGTGGAGGACGAAGTCACCTTCGGCCAGCAGCGTCGCCGCCATCAACTTCAGCACCGAGTTCTTCGCGCCACCGACCTGCACGGTGCCCCGGAGCGGCCCGCTCGGGCGCACGACGAATCGATCCATCCGGCCAGTATTCCCGCTCGGCGACGCCGCCGAGACGGCGGATCCCCGTCGGAGGGCCCGTAAGCTCGCGCCCTTGCCGAGGCTCGACAGGACCGCCCGCGTGCCCCGAGCGCTCGTTCCCTCGGTTCTCCGGCCTCGTGAAGGACTGGTCGTCGAGTCCCTGCAGAGCGACGGCACCTTCGTCGCCGTCAACGGCCCCGTCGAGGGCTATCGCCGTTCGGTCGAGGTCGTCGATCTGCCCGATGCTCCGGACGACGTCGAGATCCATCAGGTCGTCGAGTACCACCTGGTGTTGCCGTTCCTCGGATGGCTGCTCGCCACGCCCTACCGGCGGGTCCTCGGCTCGTTCGGCGCCCCCGAGCGCCATCCGTGGTGGGCCCCGCCCGAACCCATCGATCCCCGGGCCGCGGCCATGTTGGGCTCGCTGTGCGCGCTCGCCGCCGTCTCCGCTTTTCCTGGCGTGTTGCTCGGCCAGACCATCGAATTCGCGCGAGAAGAGCTCGGGTTTTCGTCCTCGTCCCAGAGCCTCGCACTCGCCGCCGTGCGGGCCGACTTCCTGATCGCCCTCGTGGTGGTGGCGTTGGCCGACCGCCGTGGACGCCGCAAGATGACCCTCTTCGCCATCGCCGGCGGGTGCGTGCTCAACGCCGTCAGCGCCCTGTCGCCGAACCTCGAGTTCCTCGTCGCCATGCAGGTGGTCGGACGCGGGTTCCTCACCGGAGCCGCCGTCCTCATCGGGATCCTGGCGGCCGAGGAGATGCCTGCGGGCTGCCGGGCCTACGCGGTGAGCCTGCTGACCGTCGTCGGTGCGCTCGGTGCCGGAGCCGCCCTGCTCGCCCTGCCCCTGGCCGATCTCGGGGAGCGCGGTTGGAGGCTCCTGTTCGTCCTGGCCCTCGTCGGACTGCCGCTCGTGGCCATCTTCGGGCGCCACCTTCCCGAGAGCCGCCGCTTCGGCGCGCCGCACCGCAACGTGAAGATGACCGGCCACGGTCGGCGACTCCTCCTGCTCGGCGTGAGCGCCCTGCTCTTCGGACTGTTCCTGGCGCCGGCCTCGCAATACCAGACCGTGTTCCTGCGGCGCGAGCGGGGGTTCTCGGCCTCTCGCATCAGCCTCTTCACCATCGGAACGAACATCTGGGGCGGGATCGGCATCGTCGCCGGTGGTCGCCTGGCCGACGTGCGGGGACGGCGGGTCGTGGCCGCCGTCGGCATCGTCGGCGGCGTTGGCTGCACCGTGCTGATGTTCTTCTCGACCGGGTGGACGATCTGGGCGTGGTCAGTGATCGGATCGGTCGTCGGCGCCATCACCGTGCCCGCGCTCGCCGTCTACGGGCCCGAACTCTTCCCCACGTCACTGCGGGGTCGGGCCAACGGCATCATCAGTGGCGTCGGCCGCATCGGAAGTGTCGCCGGGCTTTTGGTCATCGCCGTCCTCGTGCGCGACGACCGGCCACTGGCCCCGATCATCGCCCTTCTCGCGCTCGGTCCCGCACTCCTGGCCGTTCTGGTGCTCGTCGCCTATCCCGAGACGGCGCACCGGGAACTCGAAGATCTGAACCCGGAGGATGTGGCGCCTCTAACGTCGGGGACCGATGGGCGTCACTGAACACCTACGCGTCATCTGGCGACGGAAATGGCGCATCCTGGCCATCGCCCTCGTGTTGGCCGGCATCGTCTATGCCCGCAGCGACGCCGCCCCCGAGGAGTACCGGGCGGAGGCGGTGCTCTCGGTCAGCCCTGGTCGCGCCGGCGGACCCACCAATGCCGACTTCCTTGCCCGGTCGTACGCCGCCCTCGCCGAAACCCGCCCCGTCGTCGGACGAGCCGTAGACGAGGGAGAGCTCCGGCTCGGCGCGTCTGCCGCTCGCGACCAGGTCAGCTCGAAAGCCACCGGCGACGGCTTTCTCACCGTCACTGGCGATGGTCCTTCGCCGCGACGGGCCGAGCTGCTCGCCTCGTCGGTGGCCGATGCGCTCGTCACCACCGTGCAGACCCGTCAAGAAACCGCCAGGCAAGAGGCGCTGACACCGTCCGCCGCCGAACTGGCCGACCTGGAACGCCAGCTCAGCTCGCGGGACCTGGCCGCCGACGCGCCATTACGCACCGCCCTCCTGGCCCGCTACAGCGAGCTGACTCGCGCCGTGACCGAGGCGCGGCTGCGTCCGCTCGATCGCGTCGAGGTGGTGTCCCCAGCGCGCGCCGCAACCGCGCCGGTCGCCCCGATGCCAGAACGCGACGGACTCCTCACCTTCCTCGCTGCGCTGCTCGCGTTCTCCCTCCTGGCCGTCCTCGTCGAGGTGCTGAGCGACCGCTTCAGCACCGAGCGACCAGCGGAGGAGGCGACGCGAGTGACCGGCCTCCCGGTGCTGGCCGAGATCCCGCGTGCCGGCGGCCCCGAAGTGATCGAGGCGTTCCGCACGCTGCGGACGAGCCTGATGTTCATGTCGACGTCCGAGCGGCTGCGCACGCTGGCCATCGTCAGCGTCGATCCCGGATCGGGCAAGACGTTCACGGCGCTGAACCTGGCCAGGGAAGCCGCCGCCCTCGAAGTGCCGGTCGTGCTCATCGACGGCGACCTGCGACGACCCATCCTCCACGATCGCCTCGGGCTTCCGCGCTCACCCGGACTCAGCGAAGCGCTGGCCGGCCGGACCGATACGTCCGGCATCGGTCACCTCGTACAGGGCTGGCTCCGGGTGGTGCCCAGCGGAGCTCCCGTCGCCGACCCGGCCGGCCTCTTCGGTGGGCGATCGTTTCGCGAAGCCCTCGACGGGATGACCTGGGCCGAGCTGGTCGTCGTCGACACCCCCGCCGGCGGCCTGTTCGCCGATGCCCTCGCCATCGCCTCGCAGTGTGATGCGACGATCATCGTCGTCGACGCCCAGAACAGCCGGCGGCGGCCCGTTCGCAACCTCGTCGAGAGCCTGCGCCAAGTGAGTGCCCAGCCCATCGGCCTTGTACTCAACAAGACCGAACCGGCGGCCCGTCCGTCGTACTACGAACTCAAAGAGACGAAGGCCCCCAAGGCCCCGAAACCACCGAAGACCCCGAAGCCGCCTCGCGACGACAAGGCGCCGGCGGGGTCAGCGCCTTCGTAGCGCCGTCACCGCTGGTTCGCGAGCCATCGCGCCACCGACTCGGCGACGAGGGCGTCCTTGCGCCGTAGCCCATGGTCGCCGCCCTCGATCCAGATGTGGGTGAC
>JBKJLU010000060.1:0-3767 GCA_046596815.1 Acidimicrobiales bacterium
CCATCGAGACGCCGCTCGGTCCGATCGTCGGCGGGATCTCGCTGCGGGACATCGGTCGCCGCGACCGGGTCGACGAGCTTTCGTTCGAGCTGCCGCTGGTCGGCGGTGACGCACCGACGTCGGTGCTGACGGTGGCTTCTATCGGTGCGGTGTTGTCGGCGCACCTGCCCGCGGACGATCCGATGGCGGCGTATGCCGCCCACCTCGACGACCCCGTCCTCCAAAGCGAGATCCGCGGCTACCTGACGGGGAGCATCGACCTCGTGCTGCGCACCCCCGACTGCCGCTACGCCGTCGTCGACTACAAGACCAACCGGCTGGCCCCCCGGGGAGAGCTGCTGACGGCCTGGCACTACCGGCCCGAGGCCGTGCTCGACGCCATGTTCCGCTCGCACTATCCGCTCCAGGCGCTGCTCTACACGGTGGCGCTGCACCGGTATCTGCGGTGGCGGCTGGCGGGGTACTCGGCCGAGGCCCACCTGGCCGGCATCCTCTATGCGTTCGTGCGGGGGATGGTCGGCCCGGCGACGCCGGTGGTCGACGGTCATCCGTGCGGGGTGTTCTCGTGGCGGCCGCCGGCGGCGCTGATCGAGGCGTTGAGTGACCTGTTCGACCGCGGGGCGGAGGTGGCGGCATGAGCGTGCTCGACCCGTCGGTCGGGTCGGGTGCCGTCGTTCCGCTCGACGACGTCGGCCCGTTCGACGTGCGCTTCGTGCGGTCGGCGACGGGCCTGCTCGGGTCGTTCAACGTGGCCGGGGCGTTGGGGGCGGCCGACGTCCACGTGGCGCGGCGGCTGGGCCGGTTGTGCGGCGAGACGGACGAGCGGGTGCTGCTGGCCGTCGCGTTCGCCGTGCGGGGGCCTCGGCTCGGGCACGTGTGCGTCGACCTGGCCGGCGTGCGGGAGAGTGTCGTCGTCGAAGGCGATGCCGCCATCGATATCGACGGGCTGGCGTGGCCTACCGATTGGGTCGAGGCGGTGGCGCAGAGCCCGCTGGTTTCTCCGGGGGCGGACCGGCCGGTGCGGCTCGTCGGGTCGCGGCTCTATCTCGATCGGTACTGGCGGGAGGAGCAACAGGTCGCCGGTGACCTGTTGGCGCGCGCCGGAGCGGTGCTGTCCGGCGTGAACGATGGGCTGTTGTCCACGGGGCTCGACCGGTTGTTCGCGGGCGCGTCGGCGGACGAGTTGCAGCGGCGGGCGGCGGAGACGGCGGTGCGCCGCCACCTGACGGTGGTGGCCGGTGGACCGGGCACGGGCAAGACGACGACGGTCGCCCGCATCATCGCCCTGCTGCACGAGCAGGCCGAAGCGTCGGGCCGCGTGCCGTTGGTGGCACTCGTGGCGCCGACGGGCAAAGCGGCGGCCCGGATGCAGGAGGCGGTGCACGAGGCGGCGCGGTCGATGGACGTGCCGGACGAGTTGAAGGCGAAGCTGCTGGCGTCGTCGGCCTCGACGCTGCACCGGCTGCTCGGCTGGCGACCGGGGAACCGGGCCCGGTTCCGCCACGATCGGTTCAACCGGTTGCCGCATGAGGTCGTGATCGTCGACGAGACGTCGATGGTGTCGCTGACGCTCATGGCGCGGCTGTTGGAGGCCGTCCGCCCTGGCGCGCGACTGGTGCTGGTGGGCGACCCCGAGCAGCTGGCGTCGGTCGAGGCCGGCGCCGTGCTCGGGGACATCGTCGGTCCCGCCGCCGCAACCTCTGACGGGGCTCCCGTGGGTGGCATCGCCGAGGCCATCGTGGTTCTTCGGCGGGTGCACCGATTCGGGGGCACGATCGCTGCGCTGTCGTCGGCCATCCAGGCGGGCGATGCCGGCCGTGTGGTCGACACGTTGCGGTCGGGCGCTGACGATGTCGAGTGGATCGAGGTCGACGTGGCGACGTCGAAGGCCGAGGAACTGTCGTCGGTGCGGGGCGCGGTGGTGGAGGCGGGTCGGGCGTTGTTCGAGGCGGCGACGGCCGGCGACGGCCGGGGTGCGCTGGATGCGCTCGGGCGGTTTCGCCTGCTGTGCGCTCACCGGCGGGGTCCGTACGGGGTCTCGTGGTGGACGGTCAAGGTGGAGGAGTGGCTGACCTCGGACGTGGCGGGCTACAGCGCCGCCGGCGAGTGGTACGCCGGTCGCCCGCTGCTCTACACCGAGAATGACTACGGGCTGCAGCTCTACAACGGCGACACCGGCGTCGTCATCGCCTCTCCGCAAGACGTTGGCGCGTTGCGGGCGGTGTTCGAGCGGCGGGGCGAGCTCCTCGAGCTGAGCCCGCAGCGTCTCGGCCGGGTCGACACCGTCCACGCCATGACGGTGCACAAGGCGCAGGGCTCGCAGTTCGAACGGGTGGCGCTGCTGTTGCCCGACCCGACATCACCGATCCTGACGAGGGAGCTGTTGTACACGGCGGCGACCCGTGCCCGCGAGGGTCTGCTGCTGGTGGGGACGGAGGAGGCAGTCAGAGCGGCGGTGGACACGCCCATCGCTCGCGCCTCGGGACTGCGAGAGCTGCTTTGGGATGGTCCCACGGCGGGGTCGGATGCTCTACAGAACGTAGACTGACCGCGCCTCTTCCGTTCTGGGCGCGTTGAACGACCGTAGAGGTCGTTTGACCCACCCAGAACAAGCGGACAACGCGATCGACACGTGGGCGGCGCCGGCCGCCGTCCGAAAGCCGGAGACGGCGGCGCTCGTAAGGTCTGACCGTGCCCCGCGCTCTGGTCGAACCCCGCATCGCCTTCGCCCGCGCGCCCGACGGTGCGCAGGTGGCGTGGGCCTCGGCCGGGGAGGGTCCGCCGCTGGTGATGGTGCCCGGCTGGCTGTCCCATGTGGAGCGCCTGTGGTCGCACCCGTCGGCCGCATCGGCGTTGGCGCAGCTTGCTGAGCGGCACCGCTTCATCTGGTACGACCGCGTCGGGGGCGGCCTGTCCGACCGCAGCCGCCTCACCGAGTCGATGGACGACGACCTCGGCCAGCTCGAGGCCGTGCTCGGCGCCGCCGGAGTCGACCGATGCCGGCTCATCGGCTACTCGGCGGGCGGACCGGTGGCCACCCGGTTCGCGGTGGCCGCCCCCGAACGGGTGGAGCACCTCGTCCTCTATTCCACCTACGCGCGGGGGCGAGACCTGGGCAGCGACGAGGCGCACAAAGGGCTCGTCGCCCTCATCGCCGCCAACTGGAAGCTGGCCAGCCTGGCCATGTCCAGCCTCTTTCTTCCCAATGGCAGCCGCGACGACCTGGCCTGGTTCACCCGCTTCCAACGCGCCGCGGCGACGCCAGAGATGGCGGCCGCCCTCCTCACCTACCTGCGGGGCCACGATGTCCGCGCCGACCTTCCCCTCGTGCGCGTGCCCACCACGGTGCTCGCCAACCGCCACGATCCCGCCATCGGAACCGAGCTCACCCGCGAGGTGGCCCGCCTCGTCCCCGGCGCCCGCCTCCAGATGCTCGAGGGCAGCGAGCACGACCCCTTCATCCGCGACTCCGGCGAAGTGGTGCCCGCCATCCTCGCCGCCATCGAAGGGCGCTCTTTCATCCCATCGCGGCCGGCGCCGACCGTCACGGTGTCGCTCACGGCTCGAGAGACCGAGGTGCTCACCCTGATCGGCCAGGGCTCGTCCAACAAGGACATCGCCCGCCAGCTCGGCGTCCAGCCCTCCACCGTGGAGCGCCACGTCACCAACCTCTACCGCAAGCTCGGAGCCAACGGACGGGCCGATGCCGCCGTCAACGCCGTGGCGAGAGGCCTGGTGTCGGCGCTTCGCTGAGACCGGCCTACGGG
>JBKJLU010000209.1:0-10027 GCA_046596815.1 Acidimicrobiales bacterium
CTGATGGTCGCCGTCTTCATCTGGGCGTTGGTGATCGAGACCTTGAACAGCGCCTCCACGTTCAACGCGTTCTTGGCCACGAAGAACAGCAGGCGGTCGGTGGCCATGGGCGCCGGCGTGAGCAGCGCCGAGCTGTTCAGGGTGAAGCCAACCGTCGCCGGCGTCAGGGCCATGTCCTTGACGAGCGTTCCGTCGGTCTCGTCGACCTGCGCGATGTTGATCGTCGGGGCGGCGGCGATCACGTCGTTGTACGCCGCGAAGACCTGCCCGAGACCGGCGGCGGTCGACGTCTCGGTGAAACTGACGCTCCCCGGTGACGTGCCGAAGGCGCCGACGGCGCCGACCTTGACTCCGGCCTCGACGCCGACGGCGGCGCCGGTCGCCAAGACCCGCTGGTGGATCGAGCCGTCGGCGGTGCCGTAGATGACCCGTTGGGTATCGGGCATGCCGGCCGAGGTGAGCACGGAGGTCATCACCTTCTGGTCGGTCATGGCCGTCTTCTCGTAGACGAGTGTGGCCGGGAGCGTCGCCTTCTCGGCGGGTTGGTTGCCCGATCGACCGGCGTCACCCCCGAAGAGTGGCCAGTGCGCCGCCCCGGCGGGAGCAGCGACGGCGGCGAAGGCCGAGAGCGCAGTCGTGGCGAGTAGCGCGGCGCGATGGGCGCGTTTGTTGAACATGGTGTCCCCAGACGTGGTTGGCAGGTGCGATGAACGGGTGCTGGTACTACGGGAGCGACCACGCCGGCGGTGGCGGCGACGTTGGCGTCACCGCCGGCGCAGAGCTCAGACGGCGGAAGGCTGGGCCCGCCGCCACAGCCAGTAGCCGATGCCTCCGCCGATGACGAGGGCCAAGGCGAGAATGCCGACGATGGCGGCGCCGCCACCACCGCCTTCGTCACTCGAGGTTGGTGCCGCCGCGAGTTCGTCGTCCGCGACTGCTTCGGTCGTGGTCGTCGTTTCCTCGACCTCGGGGGCCAGGGTTTCCACAGTCGCAGCGACCGTGGTGGTTGTAGCGACCGGCGCCGACGTGGGTGCAGCGGCGGGTGCGGCGGTTGTCGGCGCCGGTCGAACGGTGGCGGGTGCAGCCGTGGTGGGCGCAGCCTGGGCGGGTGCAGGAGCGGGAGCGGGGGCGGCCGTTGTGGGCGGAGCCGTTGTCGGCGCCGATGTCGCCGGCGGAGAGGTGGCCGCCGGCTGATCGTTGGCGGCGATGGTCACTGTGCTGGGCGGGCCGATCGAGGTGATGGCCCCGCCCTGCACCGCATTCATCTTGAGCATCACCGTGAACGACTCCGCGCCCTCAGCGTCTGCGTCATCGAGGATCGGCACGGTGAAAGTGCGTTGCGCAGCTGCAGGTTCTGGATTGTTGAAGGTGACCGTGCCGGAGGTGGCCGTGTAGTCGCTTCCGGCCTTGGCGCTGCCGTCGACCGTGGTGTAATCGACCGAACTCGGTCCGCCGCAGGCGTTGTCGTCGCGGCGGATGGCGATCGTGACCATGCCGGGTTCATTCGAGGAGTACGACTTCTCGACGAACATGGCGATGTGGCCGCAGGCCGAGGCGGGTGTGCTCACGCCAACCGTGAGGGGCACGGAAAGGGCAACGGCGAAGGCGAGGCCCAGTTTGCGGATCATGGTGGATTCCTTTGTTCCGGCGCTCACGGCCGGCTCGTGGTTGTCGTGGAAGTGGGGAGCAGCGGAAGGGGTGACGGTGGTGGCGTCGTGGTGGTGGTCGACGACGTCGGAACCGGAGCGGGGGCGGTCGTCGACGTTGTGGTGCTCGAGCCCGGGCTGTTGCCACCCGGACTCCCGCTTCCCGGTGCTTGCTCCGGAGCCGGATCGGCACGTGGACCACCGTCGGGGGTTCCGACCACGCCGTCCGGACGGAGGTCGTCGAACAGGCGGTAGGCGCCGTCGGTGAGATAGACGACCGAAGCCCGACCTGCCATCCCCACCCGGCCGGCGGCGACCACGTTGGTGAGCCGGTTCGGGTCGAGTCGACGGGCCAGCGCCCCGAGTTGAGGAAGACGCGACATCGGCAGGTTCAACTCGGCCTTGCGCAGGAGAATGCTGCTCCACCGGGCGACGCCGCGATCGTCGCCGACCTCGGCCCGCATCTTGGCCAACGCCGACAGCATCACGAGCCCTTGGTGCTCCGAGCGACTGAAGTCGCCGGCGGCGACGTCGTTACGGTTTCGGCTGAAGGCCAACGCCTCGGCGCCGTTGAAGCGGTGCCAGCCGGGTTCGAAGAGGGCTCCGGAGGACTCGTCGTTCATGCGCCGGGTGACGTTGACATCGACCCCGCCGAGCTCGTCGACGATCATCCTCAGACCCTCGAACCCGGTCAGGACGTAGAAGTCGACGGGCAGCTTCGTGACCCGCCGAACCGTCTCGGCCAACAGGTCGGGACCGCCGAGGGCGAGGGCGGCGTTGATCTTGTCCTTGCCGTGCCCGGGAATGTCGACGTAGCTGTCGCGTGGGAAGCCGACGAGTGTGCCTTGACGGCTGTTCGGATTGATGGCCAGCAGATGGATCGAGTCGGCCCGAGTGCGGCGGACGTCTTCGTTCGGACGCGCATCTGATCCGATGACGAGGATGTAAGCCACCGCCGCGGGAAAGGCCTCGGACGTCTGGAACGCGAGAGCGGGACGCCAAGGCTGGCCATCGGGCCGGGTCAGTCCGGGAACCGCTCGCGGTTCGGGGCGACCACCCAAACGGCCGGACCCACGACCCCAGGAGCGGGGGCCCGCAGCGACCGGTCCCTCACCGCCGATCTCCGTTCCTTCGGCAACGCCCGGCCCGTCGTCGGCGAGGTCGTCGTCGGCAACGTCGGGAGCGATCTCAGAAGTCGTGGTCGTCACCGGCTTCGGCACGCCGATGACGAGGTCGGGTTTCTTTCCCGACCCACATCCGGCGAGCACACTTCCAGCCAAGGTCAGGGTCACGACGATGCCGGCAACGGATCGAGCGAAGCGGTTGGCGGGCTGGTGGCGCATCCCCAGGAGAGACGGGAGCGGTACCACCAGTATTCATGCTTTGTGACGCCCGTCACGGACTCACCGCCGGGTCGGAACGGGGAGCCAGCCCGTGGGATTCGCAGCCACCACGGTCGTCTGCTCGTTGCCGTTCTCGCCGACCTGGATGAGGTCGGTGCGGAAGCGCTGGCCCGGTACCGGACCCACGCGCCCGCCCGAACTGCGGGCACTGTCGACCGCCAATTCGACGGCGGCGAACGAGACGAGGGCGCGGTACGAGGTGGAGCCGGTGCTCACGCGGAAGCGGGCGCCCCCGGAGTCGGGGGCCGTCGGCCATGGGAGGCCGAGAACCGATCGGGCTCCCGTGGCGGCACTGCGCTCCAGCAGTCCTGCGTAGGCCGCCGACGGCGCCAGCAGCACGCCGTTGACCGGCCGGAACTTGGCGGCTTCCAGACTGTCGAGGCAGCGGGCTACCCAGAGGGGAGCGGCGGCCACGGCGACCACCGTCACCTCACGTTGGCGGAGTGTCGCGATCTCGTTGTCGCAGTTCGAACCGATGGCCGTGGCCCGAACGACATTGGGTCCGAGGCCGTCGGCGAGGGTGGCGTCGATCGTGGCGTCGACGACCACTCCGATGGCGCCCGTGGCGCCATCGGCCCGAAGCTGATCGGCGAGGCGTTCGCCGGTTCGTCGAGGCACCGGTTCGGCCCGCACCACGGTCGGCCCTTCGATGGCCGGGTCGGCCGGGAGGAGCCAAGGCACGTCCAATCCGTCGAGGGCGGTGGTCACGCCGAAGCCGCCGACGAGCGCGTCGACGCGCTCGGTCAGCTTGCGTACGGCCACGTCGTCTTCCGCCGGCGCCGTCTCGAGGCCGACACGCCAGCCGTTGACGCCGCCGACGGCGTTGGCAAGGTCGATGCGCAGGCGCACGACCCGTTCGACCTCGAACCCCTCGCGAGCACTCGGCCCGGAGCGGGGAACGACGAGTCCGAGGCGCACACCGATGGGCGCGCTGGCGGCCAACGGTCCGGCCACCGTCGAGGATCCGCTGCCAGCGGCGGTGGAGCCTCCGGTCGGGATCGGCGTGTCATCGGCTGGCCCTCGTCCGTTGGTCATCGTGCGACCAGAACCCGGGAGTCGTCCGGATCCGGGATCGATTGCCGCTGGCGGCGGCGTGGGGGACGTCGCCGGGTCACCGGCCCTGGCACCGGCCAGTTCGTTCGGCAGCCGCGGACCGACGTCGTCGGGGCCGGGGAACCGTCCACCGGGTCGCACCTCGCCCGAAGCGACCACGGAAGGTGCGTCCGAGCGTGGTCGAGCCGTCGACGGGAGCACGACAGCGAGTGCGGCCAGGACGACGACGAGCGTGGCCGTGACCTGCCCCACGCTCGGCCGCCGGCGGCGCGCTCTCCCTCCGGTGGCCGAGCGGGCCACGCCGGCGGGGATGTCGCCGCGAAGCCACATACGCAGGCGGGCCACCTCGTCGAGGTGGCGTCGACAGTGAGCGCAGGCGATGACGTGCTGACCGACCCCAAGGTCGCCTTCGCCGTCGAACCAGGCCTCGAGCGCGATACGACGGGGATGGCCGATGCGGGTTCGCAGCATCATCCTCATCGGAGGTCACTGCGCTTCAGGTGTCGCGCGGCCTTGCGACGGGCGGTATGCAGTCGCGACATGACCGTGCCGAGAGGGACGTCCTGGATCTCGGCGATCTCGGCATAGGTGAGGTCGAGCACCTCCCGAAGCCACAGCACCTCGCGCAACGGCGGCGTCAGTTTCTGCAGCACGACCCAGACGGCGGCGAGGTCGAGGGCCGCCGCCACCTTGTCGTCGTGGGCGAGGCGCGGCAGTTGGTCGGCGCCCTCGTCTTCGACGAGGCGATCGTCGATCAGCGTCGAGGTCGGGCGGTTGGCCCGCATGCGATCGAAGCAGCAGTTGCGCACGATGGTCATCAGCCAGGCGTCCACCTTCTGGACGTCGGAAACGCCCCAGGCCCGCCACGCCTTCAGCCACGCCTCCTGGCACACGTCCTCGGCGGCGTTGACGCCAAGGACGACGCGGACGTAGCGCTGCACGGCGCCGTTGCGCTGCTCGTACAACTCGTCGAAGGTCACCACCACCACCAGGGAGAGACGGGCCGCCGGCCGAAGTTGTTCAGGGTTTGTGTCGAGGATGCGAAAGAGCCGCCGCCGGATACCCGGCGGCGGCCCTCTCTCCCATCACCTGGCTCGTCGGAGTTGACGAGCCGAGGACGAATTACCAGCTGCCGCCACTGCTGTAGGTGGAGGTGCCGTCGGCGCTCCACTCGATGCGGATCGAGCTCTTGTTCCACTCGTCGCTGCAGCCGTTCTGGTTGGCGTCGGAGCACCAGGTGACGTATTGGGTGCCGGCCATGGCCGTGTTGTTGTTCAGGCGGGCATGGAACTCGAGGTCGCCGGCGGCGTTCTTCATCTGGTAGCCGCTCTGGAAGCACAGGTCGTTGCGGCCGTCACCGTTGCGGTCGCTGAGGACCCGGACCTTGGCGCCGGCACCATCGGGGTCGGGGCAGGCGGAGATGAAGCCGACGCCACTGGATTCGAAGCTGGCAGGACCGTCGACCTTGTTGCCGCGGTCGTCGAGGAAGCAGGCATCGTTGTGCACGTTGCGGTTGGCGGTGCCCGGGTCGCTGAACTTCTGTTTGTCGGACTGGTCGGGCGAGAAGCAGCTCGACAGCGGGTCGACGTCGGGGTTGGCGGTGGCCGCGCCGGTGTCGGGGTTGATGTAGGACACGGCCCGGCCGTTGCTGCCGCCGTCGAAGCTGGTGTAGCTGCCCCAGGCGCTGGCGGCCGTGGGCATGGCGAGCAGCGAGGTGACGGCGAGGCCGCCGATCGCCAGGCGCCGGATCGAGATCTTCATCATGTGAGAGGTGCTCCTCGGTGAAGTCGGGGTTGACTAGTCACCTCATGCACCTCAGAGCCGGAGTGTCACAGCCCTTTCTCAGGAAATTTCGGCCCGCAACACCACGGCGCCCTCCGGTGCGGGGTCACCGCTGGCCGGTTCGGCCGTGATCTCCAGCATCGGGAACTTGGTCGGATCGACGGCAGCGGCGAAGGTGACGTCGGTACGGCCCTGCTCGTCCGGGTGGAACGTGCCGGCCGAGATCCGGTTCGGGGACGATTTGGAATCACCAGGTCCGACGAACCACACCTCGTAGAACTCGCCCTTCGGGAGGATGGGCAACGTCTCGCTGCGCAACTCGACAACGCGCCCGATGCCGGTCTTGGTGACGATCGCCGTGCCGATGGCGCCACCGGATGCGGGAGCCTGCAGTCGACCGGCGAACTCCGTCACGCCGTCCTCGATCTGTGGAGTCGAGCTTTTGTCCGCCGTCCTACCGACGAACTCGGACGTCACGAAGCCTCCGACGAACACGGCCGCAGTGGCCGTCAGGCCGACCAGCCCACGCCGGATGGCGCGACCGGCGCGTCGCTCGCGAACGACGGCGATGTCGACGGGCGCGGGTACGGCCTCGGCGGTGGCGCGCCGACGTTCGACCTCGGCCCGCAGAGCAGCGATGCGCTCGGCCGGCGGCTCGCGGTGGGCCGGTGCCAACACCGACTCGAGGTCGGCCAGCAGCTCGTCGTCAGTCGGCAGCTCGTCGTCAGTCGGCACCGGTCACCTCCTTCATGGCGACGCGCAGACGGTCGAGGGCCCGCGACTGCGCCATGCGTACGGCGCCTGGCTGCTTGTCGAGCACCTGTCCGACAGCCTCGGCGCTGAGGCGGGCCACGAGGCGAAGCTCGAGGATCTCACGGTCGGCGTCATCGAGTCGGGAGAAGGCCGCTCGCAGGGCACGCTGTTGCTCGTCCGCCAGCAGCCGGCTGTCGACGCTGGGCTCGAGGCTCTCTCGGTCGAGGTCGAGGCTCGGCTGGACGCGCCCGCTCTGACGATGACTCTCGTGGACCACGTTGCGGAGGATGCCGTAGAGCCAGCCCGGCAGGCCGATCCCCGCCGGTGTGAACGTGGCGAAGCGATCGAGGGCGCGCACCAGGGCTTCGCTGACGGCGTCGTCGGCGGCCGCGTCAGTGCCGAGGCGTCGACGGGCGAAGGCGAACATTCCCGGGTAGGCGCTGCGGTAGAGCGACTCCCAGGCGTCCGGATCGAAGGGCGCGTCGGGATCGACGCCGATCCTCGCTCCATTCTCATGGCCTTCCCATCGCTCGTCGGCCCCCACGGTCTCCAGATCATGCACCGCCGGGGGAGAACGTCACGAAAAATCCGGGCGAATCCGGGATGAGGTAGTGCGGTGCGAACGCGCTGCCTATGTCGGCCTATGACCGAATTCCCACACTTGCAACTCGAGCCCGGCGGCACTCCTCAGGAAGGCTTCGGCCCGGCCGAGATGAGGCCGCGGATGCGCCGTTCGAGGGTGTCAGCGCCAAGAGGGCCGGATTCGCGATCGAGGATGCGACCGGTAGCCGAGACGAACACGAACGTCGTCTTCTTCGAAGCGTCGGCCCGGTAGGCGGTGGCAGCGGTTCGGCGAGGGTCGCTGCCCACCGGGTAGGTGAGCCCGAGGCGGTCGGCCGTGGCTCGCACGTCGGCGGCTTCCTCGGGAGCGACGGCGAAGAAGTTCACCTTTCCCTTCCACCGCCGGCTCGCCTGTTCGACGTCTCCCAGGCTCGCCTCGCAGGTCGGGCAGGCAACGTTCGAGAACACGACCACAGACGGGAGGTCGTCGGCCCCGACGTTCAGCAATTCGCCGTCGAGATCGCGCACATTGATCGGAGGAGCCAGGTTGTCGACGGCATCGGGCGCCAGCAGAAACTCGCCGCCGAAGATGCTGAAGGCGGTGATGGCGAACACGCCGAGGAGCGCCAGCCGCGGACCCCTGCTGCGACGAGTTATCGGCCGGTCGTCGACCAATGCCATGGCTCTTCGGGAAGGTTGGCGAGCCCGTACCGCCCGGCGTTGGACGCCAGCCATCGGAACCCGGCGTTGCTGCGGCTGGTGATGAGGGCGCCGCCCAAGGTGAAGTCGATGGCCAGGCCCTGCTCATGCTGAGACTGTCCCGGACGGGCCGTGGGCGGGCTGCACTGTGAAGCCGGCTTCTCGTAGATGTCGTACTCGGATGTTCCGCAGTTCGATCGGCGAACCGCGATCTGGCCCTGTGGATCTCGGTAGCCGCCACCGCCCAGGGAGATGCCATCGGCGTCGGCCGCCGCCAGAAGCTCGCCAAGACGTGGCGCCAGTGATGCGGCCACGGTGATGCCTCCGACCGTGGCCAGGCCACCGCTGACCCCGGAAACCGTTCGGGTCGTGCTGCGGCTGGCGCGCGGGGCCGAGGGCCGGGCGGCGACGAGTCGCGCCAGCTCGGCTTGTCGGCCCCGGATCTGGCCGGCGATTGTGGCATCGAGGGCCACCAGCCCCTCGGCCTCTCCCAGTCGTGCCTCCAGCCGGTTCTCGACGTCCGCCGCCACCCGCTCCTGGGAGGCCAGGCTGACCCGAAGATCCCCGAGCCTCGACTCGATGGCCTTCTTCTTCGCCTTCGCCTTCGCCTCCGCCGCCTCGGCCGCCGTCCGCTGGATCCCGAGGTCCTCTTCGGCCGCCCTGAGCTCGTCGGCCACATCGGTGTCGCGGCTGGCGACGACGTCGAGCATCTGCTGGCGTCGCGTCGCCTCGGTCAGATCCTTACTGGCCAGCGCCACTTCGATGCCGTCGGCGGGACCGTGCATGTAGGCGTCGACGGCGACGTTGCGGAGGGTTCCCCGCAGGGCAACGAGGCGCTCGGCCGTCCGCTGTTGGTTGAGCCGAAGCCTGCCCGACTGCTCGGCCGCCGCCGAAGCGGCCTGGCGAGCCGAGGCGACGTTCGCCTCCTGGGACCGCACGCTGCTGTTGAGGGTCGCAAGGGCCCGCTCGAGTTTGTCGTCCGATGCCCGGAGCGTGTCGATCTCTCCTGCAGCCGCCGCCCGCTTGTTCTCGATCTCCCGCCGTCGCTGTTCGAGCTCGCGCGTCTTGGCGTCGCCAGGTGCAGCTGCGGCGGGCATGGCACCGACGCCCAGCACGGCCACCAGGCAGGCGATGACGACGTGGCGGGCACGCGCAGCGGTGGCGGCAAAGAGCAAGGGGATCCTGGCGGGGATCAGGGACGTCGACGGGGTCGACGTCAACGCTGACCACCCCACTGTAACGGCCGGGGGCGCCCACGACCAGGTCGGGGAACTAGTCAGTGTCGTCGTACCCCCAGGGCGTGGTGAAGGACTAAAACCAAAATGGTCGGCCCCGAGCATCCAGAATTGCCGGTCCGATGCCGACCAAAAGGGACAGAACGCCGTCCCGCCTCGGGGACGCTCGTCCGTTGGAGGACCCCCACTCGTGAAGGTTGCATCCTTCTCCGCGCCCGCCCGGGTGGAGACCGAGAGTTCCGATCCGTTCCGTCGCATCGTTCGTCTGACGCGCACGTTCGTTCTCGCAACCGTCCTCACCACGCTGGCGGCGGGTGCACTCGCCTCGGGAGCGGCCGAGCAGGGCACCATCGAGACGAGGGAGGCCGCGGCATCGACCTCGCCTGATGCATCCGCTACTGGCGACCCCGCCGGCACCGGCCAGACGATGACACCGACGCCGACCTCGACGGTGGCCCCTGAAGCGAAGCCCGAGTCCGGCCCCGCCTACCGCGTCGTCAGCACCGACGGCGGCATCTACAACCACGGGTGGTTCGACTCCGCCGGTTCGGCCTCGGGCGCCTCGACGTCTCCGGTCGTCGGACTGGCTCAGAGCGACGACGGTGAGGGCTACTGGGTGGCAACCGCCGACGGCGGCGTGTTCTCCTTCGGCGACGTCGAGTTCTACGGATCCGCCACCGACGCCAGCTCGGCTCCGGTCACCGACATCGAGAGCTCTCCGAGCCACCGGGGGTACTGGCTGGCCGGAGCCGACGGCGGCGCCTTCGCCTTTGACGCCCAGTTCGTCGGCAGCGTCGCCCCCATCCTTCTGAACTCCCCCATCAGCGGCATCGCCGCCCTCTGATCTGACGGCCCCGAGCCTGCGAACGGCCCCGCCAGCTGGGGCCGTTTCGTA
>JBKJLU010000421.1:0-21210 GCA_046596815.1 Acidimicrobiales bacterium
CCGACGATCCGCTCGGACTTGCCGAAGGCGTAGATCTCGGCGGTGTCGATGAGGTTGATACCGAGATCGAGGGCCCGGCGGGTGATGTCGATGGCCGTCTGCTCGGCGTACTCGTCGCCGTAGCCCCACTCCCGAGATCCGAACTGCCAGGTACCGAGACCGATGGCGGAGAGGCGTGCACCGCCCACGTCGACATAGCGCATCATGTCTCCGAAGAAACGACGCCAGAGTTTCGCCCTACGGTTCTGGTCGGGTGAACAGCGTCCGAAATGGGCAAGCGAAATTCTGGCGTCGTTTCACACGGAGACATGGGCCTGAGCCTAGGTACGTTCCCATGCACACATGACCGAGGCACCCGCGACGCGAGTCGCACAACGACGAGGCCTGGCCATCGGTCTTTTGTTGACGATCACCATGATCGCCTTCGAGAACCTCGGGGTGGCGACGGCGATGCCGATCGTGGCGCGCGACCTCGGCGACCTCTCGCTCTATGGGTGGGCCTTCACCGCTCCCCTCCTGGCCAGCCTGATCGGCATCGCCGTCACCGGTAGGTACGTCGATCGAGTCGGGCCTGGCCGTCCCTTCGCCGTCGGCCTGCTGCTGTTCACGGTGGGTCTCTCCATCGCGGGAGCGGCGCCCAGCATGGAAGTGCTGGTGTTCGGGCGCTTCGTCCAAGGCCTCGGAACCGGGGTGATCCCGCCGGTCGCCTACGCCGCCATCGGCCGGGCCTTCGTCGACCGGGCGAGGGCAACGATGTTCGCACTCCTCTCGACCGCCTGGGTACTTCCCGGCCTCATCGGGCCGGCCATCGCCGGCACGCTGGCCGAGTCCGTCGGCTGGCGCTGGGTCTTCCTGGCCATCGTCCCCCTGGCGCCGGTCAATGCCGTCTTGGCACTGCCAGCCCTGCATCGCCTCGGTCCACCCGCCAACGCCAACTCGGCGGCGGGGCCGAAAGCGCCGATGCTGCGCGGCCCGGTCGGGTGGTCTCTTCAGCTGGCCGCGGGTGTCGGACTCGTCGTGGCCGGTCTCGGCGCGTTGTCGTTGCTCACGGTGCCTTTGGTCGTCCTCGGCATCGTCGTCGGCTGGCCGTCGCTCCGGCGACTGCTGCCCGAAGGAACGATGCGGGGTGCGGCCGGAATCCCCTCGGCGGTCGCGGCTCGCGGCCTGCAGACCTTCGCCTTCTTCGGAGCGCAGGCCTATCTGCCGTTGGCCCTTCGTGAGGTCCGCGACCAGCGAGCGGCGGTCGCCGGACTCGTCCTCACGGCGGCGACACTCTCGTGGACTGCGGGCGCTTGGGTGCAGGAACGGCGCGGTCACGTCTTCGGACGCGACCGGATCGTGCGACGAGGATTCCTGCTCCTCGCCGCCGGGTCGGCCGGATCCGCGCTGGTGTTGCTCGACGCCGTGCCCATTCCCCTGGCCGCCCTCGGCTGGGCGGTCGCCGGGTTCGGTATGGGCATGAGCTACAGCGGGCTTTCCCTCATCCTCCTCGGCGCAGCACCCCCAGGGCGCGAGGGCGAAGCGACGTCGGCCATCCAGCTCTCGGATGTGCTCGGGATGGCGGTGGGCACGGGACTCGGCGGCGCAGCCGTGGCCGCCGGCGAACGCTCGGGGAGCGACCCCGATGTCGGGATCGCCGTCGCCTTCGCGCTGGCCCTCGCCGCCGCCGTCATCGCCTGCCTCGTGGCCCGGCGCCTTCCGGTGAATCGCTCAGACGCGGTCGAGCGAACGGACGCGCCAGCGGGTCCCGCCGACGCGCCGCTCGTTGCCTAGAGCCTCAGCTCACTTGGGCTGGAAGCGGATGCCGCCGTCCACCCGAATCGTCTGCATGTTCATGTAGGTGTTGGTGATCAGCTCGACCGCCATCGTGGCGAACTCGTCGGACGTGCCGAGGCGGTCGGGGAAGAGCACATCGCGCTTGAGGTTCGCCTTGAACGCCTCCGAAGCCTCGCCCTGGCCGTAGATCGGGGTGTCGATGAGGCCGGGGGCGATGCAGTTGACCCGGATGCCGACGACGGCGAGGTCGCGAGCCATCGGGTGCACCATGCCGATCACGCCGCCCTTGGAGGCGGAGTAGCTGACCTGCCCGATCTGGCCCTCGAGGCCGGCGACCGACGAGACCGTCACGATGGCGCCGCGATGGTTGTCGCCGTCGGCCGGCTCGGTGCGGCTCATGGCCGTCGCCGCCAGTCGGACGCAGTTGAAGGTGCCCACGAGGTTGATGTCGATGACCCGCTTGAACAGGTCGAGGTTGTGGGCCGAGTCGTACTGGCCATCACGACCGATCGTGCGGGTCGCCATTCCGATCCCGGCGGCCGTGACCATGCTGCGGAGCGGTCCCATCTCGAGCGCGGTGTCGCAGGCCTGGATGACCTGCTCGGGGTTGGTGACGTCACATTGGACGAAGGCGCCACCGATGTCGCCGGCGACGTTGCGGTCGTCCTTGAGGTCGGCGATGACGACCTTGGCGCCGCGGGCGGCGAGGAGTCGGGCGGTGGCCTCGCCGAGGCCGGAGCCGCCGCCGGTGACGATGGAAGAGGTGCCATTGAGGTCGAGCATTTCGGGGACTCTACCGAGCGGGCGCTCGTGGGCCAGCACTCGCGACGTGTTGTCGTGGGTTCCGGGAGCTCAATACTTGAGGTGCCTCGGCACCATCCTCGCCAGATCGTCACGATCGACGAGCCGCATCAGGTCTTCTTCCTGATCGAGTTGCCGCCTTGTCATCATGAGGCCGCCGGCCAGAACAGATCCGGAAACCGTGATCGCGAAGATGAACACTCCGACGATGAAGAGCGCCGTTTGGCTCACCGCTCTGCTCCGACTGGAGACGCGCTGACCGGCTCGACGACGGGCGTCAACAGCAGCGTCCCGAGCGAGTGGATCGACGGAACCCACAGGCCGACGAAGATGCCGACGGTCTGCTGATCCTGGACGAAGTAGAGCCAGACCGACAGAAGGAACGAGAGGAAGCCGGCGATGAAGAAGGGCAGCTTCGCCTGGACGACGCGAGGGAGGGGGAACATGGTTGACCTTTCCGGGTGGACAAGGTCTTCAACCGCGTTTAGTCGGATTTATTTCCGGACGCAGCCCTGATAAGCGCATCGCAACATCGAGCCGGGATTCAGGCAGTCCGGCGTGCGATCCGGCCGTCCCACCGGAACCACGCGATGGTGCCGTCGTCGCCTCGCACGAACTCGCCGCGGTGGCCGGTGAAGGGAAGGTCGAGGGCCTGCACTCGGTCGGGGTCGCGGAACACGAGGCGCGTCGGCTGGGGTGGCGCCACTTCATCCTCGGGGTTCCACAGCGCCCGCCTCGGCGTCGACACGTCGAGCCGCAGCCCGTCGCCGTCGACCACCACGTCGAGGTCGGCCAACGCCGACTCGTAGTGGCCTACGTAGCCGGAGAGAGTGCCGGCGGGCGGGACGAACGGTGCGAGCGGTGTGTCAGGCCCGAGGAGGCACTCCCGAATGAGGCGGTCGAGTTGGTGGTGGTGCTCGGCGTTGGTGAGCATCACCCAGCCCTGGTCGCGGTCGGGCACGAGGCGCAGGTCGGCCTGGTAGCCGTTGGTCGTGCCGCCGTGGTGCACGAGGGTGACGTCGGCATGGCGGTCGATCATCCACGCGAGGCCGACCTCGTCGCACAGGCTGCCGGCCGGGCGCTGGACCTGCTGCATGGCGGCGAGCTCCGGCGTTGCCGCGTCGAGGTGGAAGCGGGCGTAGCGGACGAGATCGTCGACGGACGACAGCACGCCGCCGGCGCCGTGGTGCGCGCGGGGCCGGCGCCAGCGCTGGGCGACGCCGTTGCGGTGGCCGAGAGCGACTCGGCGAGTGATGGCGTCCTCGGCCGAGAAGCAGGTACGCCGCATCCCGAGCGGCTCGAGGACCAGCTTCCGGACGGCCCGCTCGTAGGTCGTGTCGGCGACACGGGCGACGACGTGCGAGGCCAGGTTGAAGGCCGAGTTGTTGTAGGAGTATGTCCATCCGAGGGGCGTGCGTTGCGGTGCCTTGGCCAACTTCGCCACGAAGCGAGCGAGCGCGTCATCGCCCTCGCCGGTGTCGGCGAAGTAGTCGCCGACCCAACCGGTCGTGTGGGTGAGGAGGTGGCGCACCGTGACGCCGGCGGTGAGCTCGGTCGACGACAGCCGCAGGTCGTCGACGTAGGTGACGATGGGCTCGTCGAGGTCGAGTCGACCCTCCGCGAACAGCGCCATGGCCGCGGTCGCCACGAACGTCTTGGAGATCGAACCGATCTGGAACAGCGTCGTGTCCGTGACCGGCAGCGGGTCGTTGATGCTGGTGACGCCGTCGCATACCGTGCGCACGTCATCACCGTCGAGCACGGCTACCGCCACACCAGGGATGCCGAGGTCGCGCATCGCATCTTGGATGACGCCTTCGAGGTCGTCCGTCGCCGCCATGTCGGGCGACGGTAGCGGGTACGCCGAAATGGTGGTTCGACCGTTTCTGGGAACGGTTCTTGACGTACGAACGTCTGTTCGTGTCAGGTTCGTGGTGCCCAGTTGTTGCGGGCCACCTCGAGTAGCCGGGTGCGACGGCTCTCCTCCTAGTCCCAGTAGCGGCGCGCTCGTGCGTCTTTGTCGTGTGGTGGAGGAGGTGGAGTTCGTGGTGCTGAGTGTGGTGTCGGCGGCAGTCGACTTTCGGGCGTTGGCCCGCAGCGTCGACGTCGACGTGTTGCCCGGCGACGAATGCGCCTTGTTGGTCGAGGAGTTCGCTCGCGTGGAGAAGACATGCGCCGCCGTGCGGGCCATGGCCGCGGCCCGAGCCGCGGCCTGCGGGGCCCACCGCACGCGAGGCTTCGCCGGCCCCGAGGACTGGATGGCCGGAGTGACCGGAAGCTCGCGTCATCAAGCCAAATCCGAACTCGAGACCGGCGCCCGCCTCGGGGACTGCCCCGAAACCAAGGACGCGGCCGTCGGCGGCGACCTGTCCCTCGGCCAAGCCGGCGACATCGCCCGCACCGAACACGAGAAGCCCGGCTCCGAAAGCGATCTCATCGCCAAAGCCAAGACCTCGAGCCGCCAAGAACTGGCCGACGCTTGTCGCCGGCGCCGCCAAGAAGGCTTCGACCGCGACGAGTTGGCCGCGAAGCAACACGCCCTCCGGAAGATGCGCTCGTGGACCGACGGCGACGGCATGATGACGGGCGGAGGAGGCGGGCTCGACCGGCTGATCGTGGCCGCCCGAAACAATGAGGACTGTGAAAGCGCACCATCGACTCCTCGATGACGCCGCCGCCGACGGTGGAGAATCCCGAAATGCCCTCGCCGACCGTCTCCTCGGTGAGGCAGGACGGCGAGGACTTCGGCGTCCGGGAGAAGCAGAAGGCCGACGGCTGAAACCGAATCTCAATCGGCGGTGATCGCGGCTTCGAGCGCCTCGGCCTCGGAGACCCCGAGGTAGCTCTCCAGGGCCTTCGGGTGGGAGAGCACCTCGTCTGCAGTTCCTTCGGCCACGGCCTTGCCCGTGTCGAGGGCGACCACCCGGTCGGCCAGACGCCGAACTTGCCCGCCGAGGCCAGGAGAAACGAACCGATGAGGTACACGGGGATGAAGAAGAGGATTCCGATGCGCACGCCGAAGCGGTCACCGGTGACACGCATCTCACCACGGGGCGGTCTTCATGTTCGGTAAGGTGGAGTCAATCCATCGACCTCGCCGCGCCATCCTTGCTTCGGCTCGGAAGCCGGTACCGAGCCTCCGAGATTGTCGGGCTCCCGAGCGTCGAACAGAGGAGGACTGCCGATGTTTCGGTTGCCATTGCACGCCAGCAGGCGTGCTCACGAGGGTGTCTCATGACGGAACAGCTGCGACCTCCGCTTCTTTACCGAATGTCCAAGGCTGCTCTCAACGTTCCGCTGCGGGCAGTTTTTCGTCTGGAGGTCCAGGGACTCGAGCATGTTCCGGAGGGGCCGGCGATCCTTGCCGCGAACCACCGCTCGTTCATGGACTCGATTTTCTTGGCCCTGACCAGTCCGCGCCCGATCTCGTTCGTGGCCAAGGCTGAGTACTTCGATCACCGGGTCACCCGTTGGATCTTTCGGAACACCGGCCAGATTCCATTGCGGCGCGGAAGCCCGGCCAGCGCGCGCGACGCTGTCACGGCTGCATCGGCGGTCTTGGCGAACGGCGGACTGGTCGGCATCTATCCGGAGGGAACCAGATCGCCCGACGGGAGGCTTCATCGCGGCAACCTCGGACCAGCTCGGCTGGCCGCGGCGTCCGGGGCGCCGATTGTTCCGATCGGCCTGATCGGAACGGAAGACGTTCAACGGCCGAGCGAACGCATACCGCATCCGTTCCGGAGCGTCGGCGTGAAGTTCGGTAAGCCTCGACAGGTGAGTCCGGTCGACGTCGCCGCGAACAAGAAGCACCTACGTTCGACAACGGACACCATCATGCGGGACATCGCCGTGTTATCGGGCCAGGAATACGTCGGTGACAGGGTCTCACCGAGCGACGCAAGTGGCACGATTGCGACATCCTCGACCACGAAAGAGGGTCCTTCGGCCGACGCCGATAGGCAGAGGCCCTGACCGGTCTCGTACCGGTCGCGATCCATGTGCGCGATGCGCGTGCGAAGTTCAGCCTCCACGACGCCGGAAAGATCCGAACGAAGAGATGCCTCGGTGAGCGACCGGTGCACCGCTCAGGTTGCGGTGACCGGTTGCCCGTCACGGAACGCGATCCCGACGGTGAACAGGCTGCGAAATCCGCCGTTGGGGTAGCCCACGGTGCCATCGAACCATGCGTGGAAAACCATGCGTGGCATGCCAGCGTTGTCGACGAAGAACTCCTGACCGCCAGGCCCGGCAGCCCGCTCCGTCGAGCCGAGCCACGGTCGGTCGAATGGCTTGTCGCACGGTCCGCTCGGGCTCGCGCAGGTCGCGTAGCCGATGGCGTACCGGGCCGTGTTCCATGCGTTCGCCGAATAGAAGAGGTAGTAGGTCCCGTCGTGCTCCACCATCGACGGCGACTCGACAAGGCCACCCTCCCACCCCTGCGTGCTCGCGAGGACCTCTTGGGGGGGAGCTGACAACGCCAGCCCGTCCTCCGACAAGGGCTGCACGAAGATTCTGCTCGGGACCTTGCAGCAGTTCCCATCATTCTTCCAGAACAGATACGCCTGCCCGTTGGCGTCGACGAACGGGCTCGGGTCGATAGCCCCGCCGAGCCCGGTGGGGCAGATGAGCGGTGCCGTCGAGGTGTCCTCGAATGGACCTGCGGGATCGTCACTCACGGCATGGGAGATGCACTGCAATCCGGACGCCCGGTCGATCGTCGCGTAGTAAAGCACCAGCCCGTCGCCTCGGGACAAGACCGCTGGCGCCCACACCCCGCCGGGCGCTGACCACGCGGGCAGGGCGGGCAGCGCGTCCTCGACCCGATCGCTGCGCACTGGGCTGCTCGAGATGAGCACCGGGATCGTGGCGTTGGCATTCTGGGTGCCATAGACGAACAGTCGCCCTCCGAGCGGACGATCGACCCGCAGCACGAACGGATCGGCGAGATCCTCGCAGTACACCGCTTGGGCGCTCTTCGGCCGAAACGCCGCCTCGACCTCGGGTGCCTTCTGGTCGGGTGTCCCGGCGTCTGGCGGCGCGGAGGGCGACGCAGAGCGCAGTCGTGAGCCGCCCGGCTTGACGTCCTCGCACGTGGCGGACTCGCGTAGCTCGCCGGCGCCGCGGAAGAACAGGAGGGCGGCAGCGCCGACGAAGGCGATCGCCGCCACGCCAAGAATCATCGGTCGCGCACGCATCGCTAGCTGTTACCCCTTCGTTCTCCTCCTACTCGGCAAGGCGGGACCGGCTGCGAGACGTTCACGCCGTTCATGCGGTTCGCGCAAGCGAAGCAGTGCGCTCGCTGCGGGTCAGCCGATCGTACGTTGCAGCAGCACCAGGTCGAGCCACCGGTCGAACTTGCGGCCGACCTCGGGCATCCGCGCCACCTCCGTGAATCCCAGGCGCCCGTGGAAGATGATCGACGCCTCGTTCTCGGCATCGACACCGGCCACCAGCACCCGCAGTCCCGCTGAGCTGGCGCGCTCGACGAGCGCGTCGATGAGTGTGCGGCCGACGCTCCGGCCGTGGTGTCGCCCATCCACGTGGATCGTCAACTCGCGAGTGTGGCGGTAGCCGGGAAACCGAGGGCCGCCCCGGAACCAGGTCCAGGTCGTGTAGCCCACGACCTCGCCACCGACGTCGGCGACGAGGACCGGATTCGCTTCGTCCTGTTGCGCGGAGAACCAGGTGGCCATCTCGGCTTCGTCGGCGAGATGGTCGCGCCAGGCGATCGTCGTCGTCGGAATGAGCGCGTTGAACAGGCGGGTGATGGCCGGAAGGTCATCCGGGGTCGCCTCCCGCACGACGACCACCGGCGCGACGTCTCGTCGCATCACGACCCGCAGATCCCGGATCAGCCCGTACTGCTGCTCCTCCTCGAGGAACCTCGCCCGCATCACGTCGGTGAGCTCTTCTTCAGCGAGGACCCGGAACCGACGGCGCTCGTAGAACGGCCGGTTCCACGGCACGTCGCGGAATGTCGTCAGCGTCACTCCAGACAGTCCCAGCGCCGCTGCTTGCTCAACCACGACGTCGAGCAGCGCCGTCGCGTGGCCTCGCCCTGCGTGGGCGGGCTCGACGGCCACCTCCTCGACGTGCAACGCGTCTTCGAGCACCTCTGCGACCAGGAACCCGACAACGGCATCATCGACGGTCGCGACCCACGCCAGGCCCGCGGCCATGAAGCGCCGTAGCGAGTCCGTCGGCATCGGTGGATGACCAGCGCATTGCGAGATCCGCGGGTCCGCGATCGAACGGAACCGCTCCCCCGACGCCACCTCGACCCTCTGCACGACGTCGACGTCGTCACCGGTCATCGCCCGGACGACCACGCCCGGCCCTTCGTCACCGCGCACCCGGCCTGCCGCTTCCAGCGCCACGTCGATCGACGGGAACACCGCGTGCGGCCCACCGAGGGCGACCAGCAGCCGGGCGATCGTCCTCATTGGCTGACGGCGGGCAACGACGACGTACGACCGGACGTTCGGCAGCTTCCGGACGGAGCGAAGGAAGACCAGGTTCAGGGGATTCGGGACCGCATCGGTCGGATCGACGACATACGACCATGGCCGGCGCTGCTCGCAGGCGAACCGCCGCGCAATGGCGAGGTCCCGCCGCACCAGGGTCGGACCGATATAGCCCTTCGGCACGACGAGGAGGACCGGCGGTTCGTCGGAGGCGGAGAACTCGATCGACCCGAACCTCGCCTCCACACGGTCGACGGGACGCCAGACGATCGCCATCACGTGCCTCCGACCAATTCCGACGACGCCAAGATCGCGAACTGGATCATCCCGTTGACGACGCAGAGCCGGGACACCGAACGAAGTGTACGGGCGGACCTGACAGCGTTGGGCGCCGTCAGCCCACAGGCTGAGCGACCATGAAGCGGTGTCCGTCGGGGGAACGGACACTGAACTCCCTCATCCCCCAGGCTTCGGTAGTGAGCGGCTTTCCGATGGCAGCTCCTGCGGCAACGGCCCGACGGTGGAAGGCATCAACGTCGTCGACGCGGAGGTAGGCGATGTAGCTGTGGTCGCCGAGGTCCGATGCCGGGATCGCATCGGGGCACGCGCCAAGCATGAAGTCGATCGAACCCGAGCGGCAGAACATCCAGTTGCCTGGGTCGACGTCAACAATCTCGCAGCCGAAGACCTCCCGGTACCAGGCCGCAGATCGCGGCAGGTCGTGCACTGCCAGCACCGGGCTCGAGTTGGTGATCTCCATGTCCGCAGTCTGGCGCGCCCCTGCGAGCCTCGCAGGCGCATGGCTGGGATTGCGTTGACTCCTGGGCCGGATTCTGCGTCGGGGCTGTGCGGTGAACCTTTCACATCTCCAGCAAGCGGGCGTCGGGCTCTGCGGTGGCAACGCTGGCCATGCTTCGAGGGTCAATGATGATCTTGGCGTGGTGCTCTGGGTCGGCGAGGTCGTCGAAGGCGTTGGCGACGCCATCGAGGCCGACAGTGCCGGTGATGAGAGGGGAGGCGTCGATCTTGCCGTCGGCCAACATGTGGAGGGTGTCGCGAAATTCGAGAGGGCCGTAGCCGACAACAAATCGGAGGTCGATCTCTTTGTTGATGGCCATGACCGGCCGGAAGTGGTCTGGTTCCATGCACACTCCGGCGACAACGACACGAGTGCTGAGGGGGGCCGCAGTGATGATCCCGTCGATGATGCCGGGGACGCCGACGCATTCGAAGATGATCGGCCGTTTTGGCGCGGTCACGCCGAGCACGCCGAGCCCTCGGACAATGACATGCCAAGGGACGGGGACCTTCTGCAGTCCCTTCATCGCCTTGAGTCCGCCGGCTGCGGACGCGGCGATCGAGGTCGAGTAGCCGCGATCGCTGAGAACGTCGTATGGCGAGTCTGTCGAGGGGTCGACCACGATGCTGGCGCCGCAAGCGGTGGCGAGGGCTCGCCGACCGGGTGAGAAGTCGCTGGCCACGATCGTGTCGACGCCTTTGGCTTTGAGTATGCAGATGACGGCAAGGCCAACAGGTCCACAGCCGATGACGATGGCGGCGTCCTTCTTGGAGATCTCGGCGCGGTTGACGGCATGGTGACCGATAGCCATCGGCTCAGTGAGGACGCCGATATCGGGACTGAGGCCATTGGGGAGCGGCATCATGAACGCTTCCTCGACGAGGACCTGTTCGGCGTAGGCGCCGGGCGCGGAGGCAGAGAGGCCGATGGCGTGCATGCCGTTGACTTTGCGGATCAACGGGAGCGCGACGACCGGCGTCCCGGTCTTCAGTTTGCGGGCGGTGTCGGGCCCGTAGTCGGCGATGGAGCCGCAGAACTCGTGGCCGAAGACGACCTGCTCGTGGGACCGCCCGAATCCGTCGTAGCCGGCCTCGGCCAGCACGTCAGCTTGGGCGTCGGCGTGATGACGCGCGTGGAGATCGGAACCACAGATGCCACAGCCCGTGACTTCGAGCAGCACTTGGCCCTTGCCCGGCACGGGCGGATCAAGGTCGATCACGTTGAGATTGCCGTCTTGGCAGGCGACGGCTTTCACGACGGGAGCATGCTGTTGTCGAACGTGGCCAGGGGCTTGTCCTCGACGTCCACGGTCAGTGCCGGGTCGAGGATCTCTTCCCAGCGGCCGGCGGATTCGAGATACCGGTGCCGTAGTGTCATGCCTATATCATATACATGGTCAATAGGCTCTTGTACACTGAGTCAATAGTGTGGGAGGCTCACTTCATGGCAGGCGCGACGACCAAAGGCCCGCAACGACGGCGGCTGTCGGTCGAAGATCGCCAGTCCGAGCTGGTCGCTGCGTGCCTTCGTCTCATCGGACGACGCCCGTGGGATGAGATCACGATGGCCGACGTTGCCTCCGAGGCCGGGGCCTCGAAGCCGCTGCTGTACCACTACTTCTCGACCAAGGGTGATCTGTATCTCGCCACCATCAGCGATGCCGCGAAGGAGCTCCGGGAGATCACCCGCCCGGACCCCGACCTGCCGGTCGACCAGCGCATGCGAGCTGCACTCTCCGCCCATCTCGAATGGATCGAAGCCAATGCGCTCGCGTATCGAGCGATCATCCAGGGCGGGATCAGCTCCGATCCCGACGTCCAAGAAATCGTCGAAGCATCCCGGAACGAGACCGTCGACCGCCTCGCCACCGCCTTCGAGTTCAAGAACCTGACCCCCGCCGAGCGCATCGCGCTTCGAGGCTGGGTCGGCTTCCTCGAAGCCGCCAGCCTCGAATGGTTGACGACCCACGCCGTGACACGGGCCCACCTCGCCCTGATGCTCGAAGCATCCGTGGCCGGAGCGCTACGCGCAGCCCGTCTGGCGGAGCCCCCGGGCATCACCCTGCCCCCCTCGGCTACTGGGTCGAGGAGCGTGTCTGGTCGTTTCGGCTGATCGGCAGCACGTGGCGGATCATTCGCTGGCCTGACTCGCCCAGGAGTTCCCCGCTCTCGCGGGCACCGACGGACCGCGCGACGCGAACGGAGGCGACGTTGCGGGGGTCGACGATGATGTGGGCTTCGCGGGCGCCGGTGTGGTCGACGAGGAACCTCAAGGCAAGGCGCACGGCGCGGCTCACGTGGCCGTGGCCCCGATGGTCGGGGTGCGCGGAGTACGAGATGTTGGCCTCGCCGGCGGGGACATGGTCGTTGGCGAGGTCGCAGTCGACGTAAGCGACATACCGAGCGTCAGCGTTGTCGGCGGCGAAGCGCCATTTCGGTCCCATCCCGAACGACTCTTGGGCTTCGTGCAGACCTCGGAGCGCGTGTGCTCGCTGCTGGTCAGAAGTCATCGCCTCCCACTGTTCCCGCTGGCCCGGTAGCCAGAGCCAGCTGATCTGCTGGTCATCTTTGGCTTCGAGATCCGGGTCAATGTCATCCACCGTCAGCGAGCGGATCGTGACAACGCCGTCGGTGTAGCTGGTCGGCGGCACCGGCCTCAGGAAGTACCGCTGATCCGCCGGATGGCTCCGGCCGCCGCCAGCCGGCGAGTACCCGAGCCGCTCCGCCAACGCGAGGGACCGTTCGTTTCCGGCGTCGATGAGCAGGGTCATCACCCGATTCTCCGTTCGCAGAGCAAGGTGATGGCCGAGGAGTTGCACCGCCCGGGACGCGTAGCCCCGCCCGCGGTGAGGGGCGAAGACGTTGTAGCCGACGTTGACCTCTCCGGGCTGCAGCCACTCCCGCTCGAGGTCGACGTCGACCCATCCGACCGTGGCGCCGTCGACCACCACGCACGCCGTCGGCGACGGGTCCTCCTGGCCAGGGCCCATCCACCGGTGAAAGTCCTCGTCCCGACCAGCGACCAGCACGGCGGCGTCGCCCTGACCTAGCGGCCGGATCGTGACCACGCCGTCGCTGACCGCTCGCAGGCGTGCACCATCGGACCCAACCCCGCCGCCGCCTCCCACGCCCCTCATGCGTCGTAGGTCATACGTCGTAGGTCAGAAGTTCATCGTCTGTCGGTGGTTGGAAGATCTGCATCCACTCCTCGATTTCGTCGCGTCGGATCGATCGTGATGCCCAGCGGCCTTCGAGGTCACGGTGGACGATCCGGCGCCACAACTCATCCGCATCGGCGGACAAATACCGCAACTCGACAGGTGCACCGATCGACCTGGCAGCGTCACGCAATGCGTCGCGTTCCTCCCGTGCCCACGTACCCCACTCGATGATGACGTTGTGTCCGTTGCGAAGCAGGTCGAGGGACAGCGTCAGCTGGAAGGCCTCGATCCGGGCGCGGGCGTTCTCGTCCCAGAGATCGATGCCGGACGCCATCATCCAGTCGTCCGGACACATGCGGCACGCCGGCATGGAGGCGGCCAATTCGACGCTCATGGTGGTCTTGCCGCTGCCCGGCAAGCCCGTGACGACGACGAGGCGGCCCGATGAGTGACTCGCGTTGGCATCCACGGGCCCATGGTTCCACGCACCGCCGCTCGGGCCGGACAAACGTCGGCCACACCGGCACCAAGCGTTTGGGGAGGAACCGGGACAACTGCTCCCTACGATCCAGTCGACGTGTGGCTACGGCACCAGGGCGTTCGCTTGGATGATGCTCTTGGCGATGGTGGCCTGCCATTCGAGCCAGAAGCCTGGACGAACCCGTTCGAGATCCGCCTCGAGCGCCGATGCGTTGTTGGTGAAGTATGGCGGGCGGGCGGAGCGGGTCAGTCGGGGTCGACGGCTTTGCACCACGCAGTGATGACCTGGGCCACGGGCTCGATGGCGTGAATGCCGCTGACGGACTCACCGGCGTACATCGCCATAGCATCGATGTTGCCGGTGGCGGCTGTTCCCGGTGGGAGTCCGTGGCCCTTGGGCAGCGAGATTCGTTGGTCGCCCAGCGTCGTCTCACCAACCACGTCGCCGGACACGTTGTGCAGCGCGTGAATGCACGAGCGCAACACGCGGGCTCTCGGGACGGTTGCGCACAACGGGCACACCGGAAACGCGTCGGTGATCTCTGTGGCACCGGCGGTGGCCTCGACCACGGCCTGCTTGTAGTCGGGATGAGCGCCCGACTCGTCGGTGGCGACGAATCGGGTGCCGACTCGAGCGCCGGCCGCGCCCGCGGCCAATACGCCGGCGAACGCAGCTCCGTCGCCGATCCCACCCGCCGCCAGTACCGGCACGTCGACCTGGGTGAGCACCGCGTCCAAGAGCGCTCGCAGTGGGCTGTGGCCCCGTACATGGCCTCCCGCCTCGGTCCCCTGCACCACAATCAGATCGCAACCGGCGTCGCTCGCGGCTCGGGCTTCGTCAAGCGATCCCACCTGCCAGCAGACGAGCGCACCGCCGCGGTGGGCGATGTCGACCAAGGACGGATCGGGGTCGGCCCAGAAGAAGTCGATCATCCGGACGTGGCTGGCGGCGGCGGCGACCGCGTCTAGATCGATCTGTCCGGTCAGGAAGTTCGCGGCCAGCACGCCGGTTGTTCGTGCCGCCATGTCGGCGAGCAACCCGTCGACCTGAGCGGCTGTCATCCCCATCGCCGTAATGGTTCCGACACCGCCCGCGTCAGCGACAGCGACCGCCAACGTCGGGGTCGACACTGACCCCATCGGCGCCTGCTGGATCGGCACTCGACAGCCCACCAGCTTGGTGAATGCGGTCATCAAACCCACACGACAACGCTACAACGGCGCCCAGGACCGCGCTTCTTCGAGGATGGTGACACCTCGCCGACGTTGCCGCGCGTGGAGATGGGGTACTCGCGCCGAGGGGTGATTCGCAGCGCTAGGCCGGAGCGCCCCATCCGCCTCCGCCCGGCGTCAACATCCGGAGCACGTCGCCCCGTCGCAGCCTCAATGTGCACTTGTCGAGCAGCCGCTCGGCACGAGACTCGTCCCCTTCGGGCAGCAGCCAGTTCTCGCCGAGTGCGCCAGGGTGCCCTCCGGACAGACCCCACGGACGCGACGCACGCCGCTCCGTTATGAGTGACACCGTCACGTCCTCCAACATCAGCAGATCGCGCTCGATGCCCTCACCGCCTGATGAGTACCCGGCGCCGCCGCTGCCGCGGCGCAACGTGTAGCGCAACACCCTCATCGGATACGCACGCTCCAGAGCCTCCGTCGGTGTATTGCGGGTGTTGGTCATACCCGTGTGAACTCCGCTCATGCCGGCAAGGCCCAGCGGTCGCCCCCCTTGGCCGCCCGCGATCGTCTCGTAGTACACCCACCCCGATCCGCCGATGACGACGTTGTTCATCGTCCCTTGCGACGCCGCTCCGACGCGATCGGGCACGGCGAGCGCGAGAGCGGCCAGGCAGACGTCGGCGATGCGCTGACTCACCTCGACGTTGCCCGCACCGACGGCGGCCGGCGGATCGGCCGACACGACAGTCCCGGACGGTGCGATCACGGTGACCGTTCGCATCGCACCACCGTTCGCAGGAATGGTCGGATCCGTCGCCGATCGAAGGGCGAACGCCACCGCGCTCACGGTGACTGATTCTACGGCGTTGACGTTTCCCGACGACTGGGGATCTGTGCCCGTGAAGTCAAAGGTCACGGACTCACCGGACACCGTCACCGCGAGACGGATACAGATCGGAGAACGCTGGTCGGCGGCGGGCCCCGACGAGTCGAGCCAATCAACCGCCTCGTAGCGACCGTCGGGAATCGCCAGCAGGGCCGCCCGCATTCGGCGCTCGCCGTACTCGAGTACCAAGGAAAGTGGTGCGGTCTCGAAGGTAGCGAGACGTTCGACACCGACGACATTCGCGCCGATCTGCGCATCGAGGTCGCCGCGCCGTTCGGTCGGCGTTCGGGAATTCGCACACAGCACGTCGACGATGGCGTCGGTCAGCACGACCGGCGGAATGCGCAGCCCCTCTTGTTGGATCTCGGTCGCCTCGGGCGGAATCGAACCGGGTGTCATCCCTCCGACGTCAGCGTGGTGCGCCCGGTTGGCCGCCCATCCGGCCAACCGACCCTCCACGAAGCACGGCGCCACCAGCGTGATGTCGTTGAGGTGGGTGCCACCGGCAAACGGGTCGTTGAGGATGACCTGATCGCCGGGCCGCAGACGCTCGGCACCGACCCGCTCGATGGCGGCCCGCACCGACGCCGGCATCGACCCGAGGTGGACGGGAATGTGCTCGGCCTGCACCAGGAGATCGCCCTCCGGAGTGAAGAGCGCGGCCGAGCAGTCGGCCCGCTCTTTGATGTTCGGACTGAATGCGGCACGGCGCAGAACCGCGCCCATCTCGCCGGCGATGCCGGTGAGGCGGGCGATCAGGATCTGGAGACCCGCCGGGTCGAGACTCACCGCTCCTCCCGCGTCAGGATCCACGACCCCGATTCGTGCACGTCCGCTCTCCACCCCGGGGCCACCCAGACCGTGCAATCGACCTCGGACACGACGCACGGACCGACGGCGGCGCGCCGTCCGGTGACGTCGTCGAGCTCGTCGAGGTCGACCTCTGGACGCAACCTCGCCGAAGCCCGAAGCGCAACCACCTCCACCAACGCGTCTGGTCGGGCATAGCCATTGCGGCGTTGGTGCTCGGCCTCGAAGTCGGCCGTGTCGGGCACCGTGATCTCGTGGCTCTGCCCGGCGTAACGACAATCGACAGCCACGTCGACGGTGGCCCCACCGCCCACCTGACGACTGGCGATCACGGCGAGATCGACAAGGGCGTCTTCGATGCCGGAGGTATCAGCCCCCGGTGGCCACGACCGGACCAAGTCGACTTGGCGGGCCGCACTCAGTATCCCCACGGCGGACAACACGCCGGCCCGGGGCGGCACGACGACGGCAGCCATGCCGAGCGACTCAGCGACTGCGCAGGCATGCAGCGGGCCGGCTCCGCCAAAGGCAACGAGCGCGAGTCCTCTCGGATCGACCCCACGCGCCACGGTGACCGAACGCACGGCCTGCACCATCGCTTCGTCGACCACTGCGAGCACGCCGGCTGCCTCGACGCCCTCGGCGGCGAGAGCGTGGCGGGCGGCATCGACGTCGAGCGCGCCGAGGCCAGGAAACTCGGCCGAGGGGGCGATGCGTCCCGCCACCAGGTCAGCATCGGTGACCGTGGCGAACGTCCCGCCGCGTCCATAACACGCGGGGCCCGGATCCGCGCCGGCGCTGCGGGGGCCGACGACCAGCGCACCGCCAGCATCGATCTGGGCGATCGACCCACCACCGGCGCCGATCGTGTGCACGTCGAGTGACGGGAGTCGAACTGGGAAACCGGCAACCTCGCGCTGCGCCGCGGGAGCCGGACGGCCAGCGGTGACGAGACAGACATCCGTGCTCGTCCCGCCCATGTCGAAGGTGACCGCATTGGGGAATCCCGCGGCGACTGCGGCCGCAGCACCGGCGGCGACGCCACCGGCCGGCCCCGAGAGCAACAGTGCCGCCGGCCGGGACGCCGCTTCGGCCAGGGGGACGAGCCCTCCGGCCGACGTGAGCACCGACACCTCGGCCGCCAGGTCGACCAGGGCTTCGAGATACCGGCGGCACGGCGCGAGGAGGTACGCGTTCACGACGGTCGTGGCCGTCCGTTCGAACTCGCGAAACTCGGGTGAGATTTCCGAGGACAACGTGACGTCGAACCCCTGGGCCCGAATCTCGTCACCGACACGCCTTTCATGGGTCGGATCGAGGTCCGCGTGCAAGAGGCACACGGCAACCGCCTCGAACTCCGGATCCATTGCGGGCACTGACGCAAGGTCGAGCGGCTCGACCTCTCGCCCGGTCGCGTCGAGACGTCCGCCGACGTCAAAGCGGTCGCCGCGAGCGACAAGTGGGATGGGTCGGTCGACGAACGGGTCGTACAGCGAAGGCCGGTCCTGACGGCCGATCTCGATGACATCGTTGAAACCCCGCGTCGTCACGAGAGCCGTTCGACCACCCCGTCGCTCGAGGAGGGCATTGGTCGCCACGGTCGTGCCGTGGGCGAGCGAGCTCGCACCCCCCATCGCGTCGATGCCCGCCCGAACCGAGCGCGCCGGGTCGGCCCGGTCCGAAAGCACTTTCACGATCCGTCCGTCCGCAGTAACGACATCGGTGTAGGTGCCGCCGGTGTCGACTCCCACCCTCACGGCTCGAGCAACCACACCTCGTCCTCACCCAGGTGATCGTGGAGCGAGCGGACCATCCGGCCGACGATCGGATCGGACCTGTCCCAAACAGCGACGGCCTCGTCGGCGTGGCGGTAGAGCCAGGCATCGCGACGGGCCAATGCGGCACCCGCCTTCTGCTTCGTCTCCGGGGCCTTCATCTGGAGGAGAACGGTGGACTGCGCCGCCCCGAGCAGGTCGCGGAAACGCTCTCTCGATGGTTGCGGCCACACGACATCAGGGTCGGGGAAGGCTAGGACCGCAACGAATGGCACGCCCGCAGCGATGGCGGCCTCGGCCCCCAGTTGCTCGGCCCCGAGACCGAGGCCGGTCAGAACGATGAGGTCGCGGTGCACCTCACGTTTCGCCGCCAGGATCTCGCACATCGATCGACGCAACTCGTCGGTCATGAGGTTCTCCTCATACCCTCCGAGCTCCTTCGGTTTGTGGCCCACGACCACGAGCCTGCGACCGGAGGGAACTCGCGGATCGGGCGCATCGGGCATGTGGGGGCCGCGAGCCAGATCCGCAGGGCCCAGTTCCGTCGGCGGTTCGTCCCCTTTGCGCCCCTGTTGCTGCAAGGCCGCCTCCACCGCCAGTCGGTCGACGAGATCGTTCATGGCGTCGCCGCTGTGCCCCTTGACCCAGCGGAACCGCAGGCGCTGCGGGTCGGCACGGTAGAGGTCGATCAGCGGCTCCCAGAGGTCGCGGTTGGCCACCGGCTTCTTCGAGGAGTTGATCCACCCTTTTCGCAGCCAGCCCTCCCACCACCGATCACGGAAGCAGTGCACGACGTAGGTGGAGTCACTAACGATCTCCACGGGTCCTTCGAGCGTCCGCACGGCGTCGAGCGCGGCATGGATCTCCATGCGCTGGTTGGTGGTGAGGGTCTCGGAACCCGCGGCAAACCGTCCGCCGGGCACCGCCCAGGCCCACCCACCGGGACCGGGGTTCCCCGAGCAGGCGCCGTCGGTATAGGCGGTGATCATTCGCTCGGAACCTAGCGGTCATCCGTATGCTCACAGCCATGTCCGACGACCTCGATGAAGCCACCCTCTCGGTCGTCGCACACAACCTGCGTGGGGCCATCGGACTGGCCGTCGGTGCAACGCGGACGGTGCGCATGCGGTGGGCATCGCTCGACGAAGCCCGACGCGACGAACTGCTGCAGCTGGCGGAACGCGGCATGGCCAGGGTCGACGACGCCGTGTTCGGCATCGCACGCGGACTTCCGGCGGAAGTCATCGCTGATCTCCAACGGTCCTTCGACGTCGACGACGAGATCCGAATCAAGTCGGTGGAAGCCCGCCCCTATCCCATCGGTGACGACGAAGAAGGCCGACTGGCGGCCGTCCGCCGGTACCACATTGTCGGCGAAGCCCCGGCCGCCGACCTCGACGCCATCGTGCGAGTGGCGGCCCGGGTCGCCGGGAGCTCGGGGGCCGCCGTCAACATCATCGATGCCGACCAGCAGTGGACGGCCGCAGCTGTCGGCCTCTCCCTCGGAGCCATCCCGCGGCAGGACTCGATGTGCGCGTTTGCCATCTACGAAGGCGGCACGGTGAACATCCCCGATTCTTCGCTGCACCCCACGTTCGCCTCCAACCCGCATGTGTCCGGGGCGCTCGGCAACATGCGGTCGTACGTCGCCGTCCCGCTCATCGCTCCACTCCATCACCCGATCGGCACCATCTGCGTGTTCGACGACGAGCCTCGCGTCCTCGACGACCGCCAGATCGCCGCACTCGAGGATTTGGCCCGCATCGTGACATCGCTCTTCGAGGAGCGTGCCCTGGCCGCAGAATTGCGCCAGTCGGCCCTTTGGCAGCATCAACTGATCCAAGACCTCGAGCGCGAACGCCAACGCAACGAGCACCTTCTCGATCGCCTTGGGTCATCGGGAGCGTCCGAACCCTTAGCCTGATCCCGTGATCTTCGATGGGTTCAGCCACCAGCTCCCTGACATCGATCCCGAGGTCACCGCCGAGTGGCTCGACAGCTTCGACGCCGTCGTCGACAGCCATGGCCGCAACCGCGGTCGGTTCCTCCTGATGAAACTGCTCGAGCGGGCCCGCGCCCTGCAGGTCGGTTTCCCGGCGACCGTCTCGACGCCCTACCTCAACACCATTCCTCCGGATCAAGAGCCGTGGTTCCCCGGCGACGAGTTCATGGAACGCCGCATCCGGGCCTTCATCCGATGGAACGCGGCGGTCATGGTGACGAGAGCGAACGCCCTCTCCGACGGCATCGGCGGACACCTCTCGACCTACGCGTCATCCGCCAGCCTCTACGAGGTCGGGTTCAACCACTTCTTCCGCGGCAAGGAGGACGGCCTCCCCGGCGACCAGGTGTACTTCCAGGGCCATGCCGCGCCCGGCATCTACGCACGCGCTTACCTCGAGGGGCGACTGACCGAGTCGCAGCTCGACCACTTCCGCCAGGAATTGGGGGGCGACGGTCTGTCGTCGTACCCGCACCCGCGGCTGATGCCGGACTTCTGGGAGTTCCCGACGGTGTCGATGGGACTCGGTCCGATCAACGCCATCTACCAGGCGAGGTTCAACCGGTACCTGCACCATCGCCGGCTGGCGGACACCTCCAAGTCGCGCGTGTGGTGTTTCCTCGGCGACGGCGAGAGCGACGAGCCGGAATCGCTGGGCGCGCTGTCCGTCGCCGCCCGCGAGCAACTCGACAACCTCACCTTCGTCGTGAACTGCAACCTGCAGCGCCTCGACGGACCGGTGCGGGGCAACGGGAAGATCATCCAGGAACTGGAGGCGGTGTTCCGGGGTGCCGGCTGGAACGTCATCAAGGTCGTGTGGGGTTCCAAGTGGGATGAGCTCCTGGCCCGCGACGTGGATGGAGTACTGCTCAACAAGATGAACACGACGGTCGACGGCTCCTTCCAGAAGTACGCCGTCGAATCGGGTGCCTACATCCGTGAGCACTTCTTCGGACCCGATCCCCGCCTCCGCAAGTTGGTCGAGCACCTGAGCGACGACGAACTGCGCACCTTGCCGCGCGGCGGCCATGACTACCGCAAGCTGTACGCCGCCTACAAAGCCGCCGTCGAACACCAG
>JBKJLU010000232.1:0-11192 GCA_046596815.1 Acidimicrobiales bacterium
CGCCTTCCAGAAGACCCAGGTCCGACGTCGTGAGCTCGAGAAGCAGTACGGCTTCTCGACGGAGTCGGTGCGCGAGCAGTTCACCAAGGTCGCCGACCAGGTCGGGGATCGCATCGAGCCCGTTCTCGAGGCCGTCGAAGCGTCGCTCGATCAGCTCGAGGAGCGCCTCCCGGAGCAGGCCCGCGAGGTCTTCAAGACCGTTCGCACCACGGCCAAGGACGCCGGCGCCCAGCTGAAGACACTCCTTACCGAGATGAGCCGGGGCCAGGCCGCAGCCTGATGCTCTGGCATTGCCTGATCTCTGGGCCCTGATCTCGGGGGTCAGCGCTTCAACGTGATGCCCACCCAGAGCGCGCCGTCCCAGCCCGACGGCCGAATGTAGAGCAGCCCGAGCGCCCGTAGGCGTTCGACGAACACCCACGGGGCGACCGGCTCGCCGCGCGATCCGCACCAGCGGACATAGGCGCGGTAGAGCTGGTCCTCCCGTTGGCGCCCCACCGGGGCGTCGATGCAGGTCTCCTCGAGGAACCGCTCCGGTTCGACCGCCGGCGCCACCCGCACCCGGGCGCCGAGCAGCACGACCGCCGCCCGTCTTGCGCCATCGAGGGCAGGGCGCAGCACGGGTCCGGCGACGATCGAAGCGAGAAGGAGCACGAGCAGCGCGACGGCGCGCCCCAGATACAGAACGGTCGCGGCGATGCCGGCGGCCGCCGCCAAGGTGGCAGCGTTCTGGATGAGGTCACGCCATGCCCGCCACGGTGCCAGGGCCCGGCGCTCATCGGGGCTCGGCGCTTTGTAGGGCCCCCTCGGAGGCGGCGGAGGGGGAGGCGGGGACGGACGCCACGGCGACGCCGTCGAACTGCGCCGGGAGGCCCGGCGCGACGACGGAGGATGGCGGTCGACCCGGCGCCCCGTGAGCACGTCGTGGGCGGTACCGACGACGCGGAACAACTCGTCGGTACCCCCGAGATCCGGATGTACCAGCCGGGCGAGTCGCCGGTAGGCCGCGTGGATCTCGTCCATGGGGGCACCTTGGGCAAGACCGAGCACGAGGTACGGATCGGAGTCCAGTTCGGGACGACCGCCGCCGGCCAGGATCGTCGCAGCACCGTCGATCAATCGGCAGAGTTCGGGAGTTCCTCCTCGGCTCGGATCGAGGGCGCGGCGGAGACGTCGATGCGCAGCTCGTACCTCAGACCTCCCGGCTCGAGCGCTCACCCCCAGGAGCAGCTTCGGATCCACGTCGTTCCCGGCGGCTCACGCCGACGCCGGTTGCTCCCGCCAGTACGCCAGCACATCGCGAAGGGTGTCGTCGAGGGGAATCTCGGGGGACCACCCGGTCGCCTGCCGTAACTTTGCGGCGTCGCCCCGCAGGACGGGAACGTCGACGGCTCGCACGTCGACCGAGCCCGTCAACAGCTCGAGTTCCGAACCGGAGAGGGCGATGAGGCGACGAGCCAGGTCGCCGATGACGACATCGTCTCCCGAGCAGACGTTGTAGGTCTCCCCCGGCACCCCGCGCTCGATGAGCAACCGATACGCCCGCACCACGTCGCGAACGTCGGTGAGGTCGCGGCGCGGCGTCGGGTTTCCCATCGAAAGCGTGGTTGCTCCGGTTCGCTGGGCTTCGACGATGCGCTTGGCCAGATCCGAAACGACGAATCCCGGAGCCTGCCCCGGTCCGATGTGGTTGAACGGACGAACCACGAAGACGTCGAGGCCGAAGCCCAGGAAGGCTTGGCGGGCGACGACCTCGGCCGCCACCTTGCTCGCGGCATAGGGCGAGACGGGGGACACCGCCATGTCCTCGGTGAGCGGCAACTGCTCGGGCTGCACCCGTCCGTAGACCTCGGCCGAGCTGACGATCAACACGCGTGGCCTGGCGTCGAGGCGCCTGGCCGCGTCGAGAATGTGCAGCGCACCGTTGGCGTTGACCGAGAACACTGCAGCCGGGCTTTCCCACGACGAGCCCACGGCGGCCCAACCGGCCAGGTGGTAGATGGCGTCTGGCTGGATGTCGGCCAACGACGAGCGAACAGCTCCGGCGTCGGTGACGTCGACCTCTTCACCCGTCACCACGACGTCGTCGCCTTGCGCCTTGAGGTGCGCGGCAAGCCACGTGCCGACGAATCCTCGACCCCCCGTGACCAGCGCCCTCATCCGTCTCCTAAGAAAGGACGGGAGAGTTTCGCCCGACCGTGCCAGTTGTACCGATCGTTGGACATCCGACGAAACTCTCCCGTCCTTTCAGACGGAGCCAGACATCCCCATGCGGCCCGCACCCTACCGACCCCCGGTCTTCCGCTCGGCGGCAGCCGCATAGACCCGCTCGTGGCCGGCCGCCGTCTCATCCCAGGTGTGGCGGGCGGCGACGGCCAATCCGAGCGCCCGCTGCTCGCCCGCGATCCCCTCGCGCCGAAGGAGGACATCGAGGGTCGAGGAGAGCGCGGCGACGTCCCCGGGGGGCGTGACGTTCGCGGCACCGTCGGCAATCTCCTCCATCACCGATCCCGCAGTGGTGACGAGAGGAGCGCCGCAGGCGAGCGCTTCGAGCGCCGGCAGGCCGAATCCCTCCTCGATGGCGGGATAGACGACCGCGGCGGCGCGGCGCAGGAGGGCCGGAACGATGTCCTGGTCGAGGTAGCCGGTGCGCAGGATGCGATCCCGGTGGGGGCTCGCGATCAGCGCCTGCTCGAAGCGTTCGTTCCCCCATCCCGATCCGCCCGCCACCACCAGCTGGAGGTCGGGGTGGTCGCCGGCCAAAGCATCGAAGGCCTCGACCAACGTGGCGACGTCCTTGCGGGGCTCGAGCGTGCCGAGAAAGGCGAGGTAGGGATCGTGAACCCCGATCGCCGCCAACGCCGCCGCATCGGTGACGTTGTCGGCTTCATCTGGTTCCGGAGGGCGGAACACGTCGTGATCGATGCCGTGCTCGACGACGTGCACGTCGCACTGGGGGTCGAGCAGCTCGTGCAATCTCCGGGCGGTCGGCGCACTGACGCAGATGATCTCGGTCGCATGGCGCGCCGCGACACGAATGGCGCGCCGGAAGACCGGCACCTTCACCTTCTCGTGCCACTCGGGATGGTCGAAGAACGTCAGGTCGTGCACCGTGACGACCTTCGGAAGGCGAGCCCATTCGGGCATCGTGTAGTGGGGACCATGGTGGACGTCGATCCCCCAGCGGTCAACGAACCGGGGTCCGGCCACCTGCTCCCACACCAGTCGTCGCACGCGATCGTCGGGGACGACGCGCCGGGTCTCGGCGCCGGGCGCCATCGCCGCCCAACGGTCGCCATCACCACGGCGGGTCTGCAGTCGGAGGTCGAGATTGCCGCGACGGTCGAGCGCCGTGACCAGTTCGATGACGTAGCGACCCGCGCCTCTCGGATCGTCGGGGATGGCGCTGACGTCGATGCCGACGGCCAGACCGGCGGGCACCGAAGCGACATCCGATGTCGTCACCTCGAGCCGATCCTTTGCCACAACTCGACGTGTCGTCGGGCTGCGGACTCCCACGTGAGTTCGCGAGCGCGTTCGAGCCCGGCGGTCACCAGGGACGAACGAACCCGATCATCCGACGATGCCCTGACGAGGGCCGAGGCGATCGCAGCCACGTCGAGCGGGTCCACCTCGAGCGCGGCGTCGTGCCCCACCACCGAGGGGACAGGACTGGTAACGACGGGGGTGCATTCCCGCATGGCCTCGACCGGGGGAAGACCGAAGCCTTCGACCAGCGGGACGAACGCGAGGCACCGAGCCATCCGGTAGAGGCCCGCGAGCTCCGCCCCCCGCACCTCCCCCGCCAAAACGACGCCGTGGGGAATGGCCGACGCCGGGAGCGCGTCGCCCCACCCGCTCGGACCGACCACGACGAGGGGCCACGGCTCGGGAAGCCTCGGGCGGGCCAGGGCGTAGGCCTCGAGCAGTCGCGGCAGGTTCTTGCGGGGTTGCAACGTTCCGACGGTGAGCAGGAAACCCTCCCGCACGCCCAGGCCCTCGAGGAGCGAGCGCGCCGCTTCCATGTCGGCGGGCGGCAAGTGATCGCATCCCTCTTCGATGACCTCGACCCGGTCGGGTAGTGCGCCGGCAGCCAGCAGGGCGTCCGCCGCGGGGCGCCCGGGGACGACGAGGGCCCGGGCGCCGGCCAGGGCCCGTTGCAGCGCGGCTTCGTGCCATCGACGACCGCGGGGCGGGTAGGCCTCTGGCACCTCGCGCCAGGCCAGGTCGTGCACCATCACGGCCATCGGCGCGCTCTTGGTCGTGGCCGGGAAGGCGAGCGATGTGGCGTGCACGACATCCGCGTCGCCGGGCGCGCCGAGCAGTCGCCGATCCCAGGCGCGGGTCAACAGCGGTCCCGGTAATGACGACGCCAGCACCGGGTGACCGTGGACGGCGAGCGGGTCCGGGTCGCCCTTGCCGCGCCGACCGCGTGGGGTACGACTCGCATGCAGGGTGACGTGCGGGGACGCTCCGTCCATGGACGCCAACCCCTGCAGCAGACCGAGGCTGTACGTACCGATGCCTCCTGCCACGGCGCGGCGCAGCTGCTCGACCACGATGACGACGTCCACGTCCCTACCCTTGCGCCGCGCGGGCGGCCCGGTACAACTCGACCAATCCCTCGGCGCACGCGTCCCATCGAAAGGTGGCAGCCCGCGCTGGGCCCCGGCCTCCGAGTTCGGCGGCGATGCCGTCGTCGTCCACCACCTCGGCCATGGCGTCGGTGAAGGCGTCGATGTCGCCCCCGGGTACGAGGCGCGCCGCCTCGCCGAGCACCTCGGGCAGGGAGCCGACAGCGGTGGCGACGACGGGACGGCCCGCGGCCATCGCCTCCAGCGGTGGGTAGCCGAAGCCTTCGTAGATGGACGGCACCGCCAGTAGACGGGCGCCTGCGAGCAGATGGCGACGAGCGGAGGCATCGACCCAACCGAGTCGGCGAATGCGGTCAGGGTGGCGCGCCATTCCGACCGCAGCGCCGAAGGCCCGGGTGCCCCAACCGTCGGGTCCCACCACCACGAGGTGGAGATTCGGTCGGGTCCCGGCGAGTCGGTCGAACGCCCGGACGAGGGTGGGCAGACCTTTGCGCGGCTCGATCGTGCCGAGCGCCAGGACGTAGAGATCGGCGCCGGCAATGGCGCGTCCGGCGGCTGCGTCCCCCCGATCGTTCTCGGCCACCGGGTCGAGACCGCTGGGCACGACCCGCACCCGTTCGGGTGGGACATCGAGCAGGTCGATGACCTCTTCGGCAATCGCCGCGGCCAAGGTGTGCACCCAGGCACCACGCCGAACGGCGCGCCGGATGAGCGCGGGATAGCGAAGGCTCGCCGGCGCGCACAGCTCAGGGAACCGCACGGACGTCAGGTCGTAGACCGTCACCACCTCGGCGGCGCGGCCCATCGGAGGAACGACAAAATTCATGCCGTGAACGACGTCGACCCGTCCGGTCCACCACTCCCCCGGTGGCCGATCGGCCGACGACCAGAGCTTGGTGAGCAGTCCGGCGGGCATCGGCCGACTGCGGGTGGTGACGCCCGAAGGAACGACCGCCGCCAGCTGGTCGCGGCCCCGTACCGACATGGCATACCCCGTGACGCGGACGTCGTTACGGCCAGCCAGCGCTTGCAGCGCACCGCGCGTGAAGGTGGCCACGCCGGTACCGACGCCGATGAGGGGCGTCGCATCCACGGCGACGTCGATCGGGCGCACCCCGAGAGCCTAAGGAGAGCCCGAGAGCCTGACGAGACATCGCGCCTCATGAGAGGTCTTCCCAGGGCGAACGGGTACGCTTTGTGCGCCCGAAGCCTCCTTCGCGAAGGGCGCCAGAAAGGGCAAACGCCGCTCCGTATGACCGATCTCTCCCTGCCCGTCCGGACCATCACCCCGAAGAACCACCTGGGCACCCGCGTTCGCGACATCTTCCGGTATCGCGAGCTGCTGGCCAACCTCGTCCGCAAGGAACTCAAGGTCCGCTACAAGTCGAGCGTCCTCGGCTTCTTCTGGTCGCTGCTGACCCCGGCGATGCTGCTGGTCGTCTACTACTTCGTGTTCTCGGTGCTACTGGGCAGTGGCATTCCCCGCTTCCCCATCTATCTCCTGTCGGGTCTGCTCGCCTGGAACCTCTTCGCCGTCGGCCTGTCCTCGGCCACGAGTTCGGTCGTCAGCAACGCCGGCATCGTCAACAAAGTCTGGTTCCCCCGTGAGGTGCTGCCCCTTTCGGCCATCGGTGCCGCCCTGGTGCACTTCTTCCTGCAGAGCATCGTCATGCTCGTGGCGCTTCTCGCCTTCCGGCATCCGGTCGGTTGGCGCTTCCTCCCCCTGATCCCGCTGGCCCTGATCTCACTCTTGACCTTCCTCGCCGCGCTCTCGCTCCTCTTCGCGGCCGCCAACGTCTACCTCCGTGACATCCAGCACTTCGTCGAGATCCTGCTGTTGCCTTGGTTCTTCCTCACGCCGATCGTCTACAGCTATGACCTCATCGCCGGGAAGCTCGGCGGCAAAGCGTTCATCTATCTCATCAATCCGGTCACACCGGTCGTGCTCGTTTTCCAGCGGGCCATCTACGGCGAGTACAGCGACGTCGTCCACCAGTTCCCGTGGTGGTGGTACCTGCGCAACATCGGCATCGGCTTCGTCGTGAGCTTGGGTCTGCTGGCCATGGCGCTGACGGTGTTCCGTCGGCTCGAGGGCAACTTCACCGAGGAGCTCTGAGTCGGGGATGGCCGCCGCCGTCGAGATCGAGTCGGTCTCGAAGACGTTCAAGATCTACCGCGAGAAGTACACCTCGATAAAGGAACGCGCCATTCACTTCGGGCGGGTTCCCCACGAGGAGTTCCACGCTCTTCGCAATGTCTCCCTCGACATCGAGGCGGGGCAGACCATGGGTCTGCTCGGCCACAACGGGTCAGGCAAGAGCACCCTGTTGAAGTGCGTCGCCGGCATCCTGCAACCCACGGCCGGATCGGTCCGGACCGTCGGTCGACTGGCGGCGCTGCTCGAGCTCGGCGCCGGTTTCCAGCCCGATCTCACCGGACGCGAGAACGTGTATCTCAACGCGTCGATCCTCGGACTGAAGCGCACCGACATCAACAAGGTCTTCGACGAGATCGTCGCCTTCGCCGAACTCGAGCGCTTCATCGACACGCCGGTGAAGCACTACTCGTCGGGCATGTACATCCGTCTGGGTTTCGCCACGGCAGTGCACGTCGACCCCGACATCCTCCTCGTCGACGAAGTGCTGTCCGTCGGCGACGAGGCCTTTCAACGCAAGTGTCTCGACAAGGTGCGGACGTTCCAGGAAGAGGGGCGCACGATCATCGTCGTGACCCATGCGGCGGAACTCGTTCGCCAGATGTGTCACCGCGCCGCCGCCCTCGACCACGGCGATCTCGTCATCGTGGGCGACCCCAACGACGTGATCCGCGAGTTCCGCGAGCGCCTCATGTCGGGGGTGACGTCGGCGGCCGAGGTATCGCCGGAGTTGGCCCGTTCCGAGCTCTCGCCACTGTGGGGCAAGGTGCGTATCGAGGAGATCGAGGTCCGCTATCCCGAAGAGGGTCGCCACAACGTGCGACCCGACGAGGAGCTGATCTTCGACGTTCACCTCGAAAGCCACGAAGCCGTCTCCGACGTCGTCATCGGCATCGTGATCTACGGCCCCATGGGGGAGCTGATCTTCGGGACGAACAGCGAACTGAAGGGTGCCGACCTCGGCACGATCCACGGGAAGCGGCGCGTCCGATTCAACATGGGCCACGTCCCGCTTCTCGATGGCACCTACGGGCTCACCGTCGGCGCCCACACGTCGCACGGTCTCGTCTACGACCATTGGGAACAGAAGCGCCGATTCGAGGTGCAGGCAGGCGGCAAAGATCACGGTTTCATGGCCCTGCCCATCCGGATCACCCAGGACGACGCCGAATGAAGGATCCCGTCGAGCGCCTGCTCGCCCGACTCGACCGCCAGGTCAAACGATCGGTCGAGGAGATCGGCATCGTGAACAAGGTGCGCCTCGACGAGATCTCCGGCGAGATCGAGGGCGTACGCCGTGAGACCCTCGATGTCCGCCGCATCGTGACCGACGACCTCGACGCATCGACGGAGACGGCAGCCTTGCTCGGCCGGACGTTGGCTGCGCTCACCGCAAGTGTCGAATCGTTGCGCACCGAGGTGGCCGAGTTGCGCGCCCATCTCGACCGCTCCCCCGGCCAGTAGAGGACCGGGCGCCCTTGCCCTCCCCCGTCTTCTTCGACCTGCAGGGGGCACAGAGCGTCGACCATCGCGACCGAGGCATCGCCCGCTACGTCGTCGAACTCGCCGTTGCCCTCGAGGCGGCCCAGCCCGGACGGGTCTCGGCGTTCCTGCTCAACGCCGATCTACCGCTCCCTGGTGGCCTCGAGCCGCTCGTCGGCACCGGGCGGCTCCGCTTCGTAGGAGACGTCGAGATCCCGGCCGGCGCCATCCTTCACCTGCCGTCGACCATCGAACTGGCGATCCCGCTCGATCGCCTCTTTTCGCCGGACGCGCGATCGACGCCGCTGTCGCTCGTCGTCACCCTGTTCGACCTCGTCCAGGAGGCGATGCCGGAGGAGTACCTCGAAGATCCCGGGGTCCGCCGGCGCTACCGCGCCCGCCTCGAGCTCGTGCGTCAGGCGGATGCGCTGATCTCCATCTCCGAGCACACGGGCCGGGAGGCCACTCGCCTGCTGGGCATCCCGGCGAGCCGCATCACCCCGGTGCCGCTGGTGGCATCGCCGGCCTACCGCCCTCCGGCGTCGCGCGAGGGGGCGGTGGAGAAGGCCAGGGCGGCGGTGCCGTCGTTGCGGAACGACTTCGTGCTGTACACCGCCGGGAGCGATGGGCGGAAGAACGTCGAACGACTGATCGAAGCCTGGGCGCAGCTCCCTTCTCGAGTGCGGGCGAAGTGGCAACTCGTGCTGGCCTGCCACCTCCCGCCACTGCGGCGCAACCACTTCGAGGTACTGGCCGACGGGCTCGGCCTCGGCGATGGGTTCGTGTGCACCGGATTCGTCGACGAGGCCACGCTCATCCACCTCAACCAAGGCGCAGGCCTCGCGGTGATGCCATCGCTCGACGAGGGCTTCGGCTTCCCCGTGGCCGAGGCGTTGGCGAGCGGTACGCCGGCCATCGGGTCCGACCGGACCTCCATTCCCGAACTCTTGCCGGCGACTGCACTCTTCGACCCGACCGATGTGGGTGCGATCACGGCGGCCATCGAGCGCGCCCTCACCGACGAACGTCACCGGAAGGAACTGCAAGCGTGGGCCGCCCGTCCGCCACGCACCTGGGGCGACGTCGCCACCGAGACACTGGCGGTCTACGACTCGATGGCGGCGCCCTCCAGAGCCCCGAGGCGGGTGCGTCCGGTGGCCACGGCGCATCGCATGGCGTTCGTCACCCCACTGCCGCCGCAGCCGGGCGGGGTGGGCGACTACAGCTTCCGTCTGCTCGAGCAACTGACTCGCCTCGAGGGGTTGGACGTCGAGGTCTTCGTCGATGGTCCACCGCACGAGCGACCGGCCGTGCTCGCGGCGTCGGCGCCCGATGGCGTCGACACCCATCCGCTCGCCGCTTTGGAACGTCTCGAGGCGCTCGCGGGCCGGCACGATTCGATCGTGTACTCGCTCGGCAACAGCGAGTTTCACACCGGCGCTCTGGATGCACTGTTGCGGCGGGGTGGAGGCATCGTCTTGGCCCACGACGTGCGACTCACGAACCTCTATCGGTTCGCGGCGTGGCAGCACCCGGCGGTTACCCCCGGCGGGTTCCAGGCCACGGTCCAACGCATGTACGACGGCCGTTTGCCGTCGACGCTCGGGAGCGATGGTCACCTGGCCCCCGAGGACGCCGAGCGATGGGGTGTCTTCATGGCGCGCGATGTCATCGCCCAGTGCGATCGGTATCTGGCCACGTCTGCGTTCGCTGCGGAGTTGGCTCGACTCGACGCCAGGGCCGATGACCGTCATCGCATCGGGGTCCTTCCGTTCAGCGTCGGCTCCATACCCCTGCGTGACCCGACACCGCCGGCCCGACGCCCGACGCCCGCCATCGTGGCCAGCTTCGGCGTCGTCAACGCCCTCAAACAGGGCGTTGCCGTCGTCGAGGCCTTCTTCGCCGCCCGCCAGAGCAGCGGCCTCGACGATGCTCGCCTGGTGTTCGTGGGCCCGGCCAGTGCGGCCGACACCGACGCCATCCTGCGACGCGCCTCCGACCTCGGAATCACCTCGAGCGTCGAACTCACGGGCCAAGTCGACGAGGCCATCTACCGTTCGTGGCTCGATCGAGCGTGGGTTGCCGTGCAACTGCGATCGGTCACCAACGGCGAGTCGTCCGCCGCCATCGGAGACTGCCTCGCCGCCGGCATCCCCACGATCGCCACGGCCATCGGTCCGAACCGCGCACTTCCCGACGACGCCGCCCGGACGATTGCGGTTGGTGCTGGTCCCGAGGTGCTGGGCGTCGCCCTAGCCGATCTGTTGGCGTCCCCAGAGCAGCGCGCCCGGCTCCGCGCCGGCGCCCTCGCCTACGCCGCCGACCACTCCTTCGAGCGGGCCGCCGCCGCCCTCTACGAGATCGTGGGCTCGGTGTCGCCGGCCCGACGGTCTTCGCCCGCCTGACGATTTTCAAGCGTCTCGCCTGCTTCACGCTTCTCGAGCTTCTCAATCGCGTCGATGGTCGCCTGGTGCAAGCGGTTGACCGAGCCGATGACGTTGTCGAACTGCCAGTTCAACAACTTGGCCACGAGCCGCTTGACGAAGGCGCCACCGGGGACGTTCGAACGGATCGACGGCCTTTCCATGCGCACGAGGTGGCGGAGGGGCAGGCTGGCCGGCACCTCGGTCGATGCCGACGCCCGCCGGCGCGAGGCGCGATCCTCGGCGGCCCGACGACGGACGAGATCCTGAAGCTCTGCAACCGAGGCCCCAGGCTCCATCGGATCCACGTTGAGATGACGCACCGGCGGCTCGGCCGACGCCGCCATCTCCGGCTCGGGGGCGACCGTGATCTTGGAGAACGGGACCCCGGCGGTGACGAGCGACGAGCGCTCGTCGTCGGTGGCGACGAGGATCTCGCTGGCGGCGCCGAGCACCAACGTGGCCCACTTCCGCCCGACGGTCGGCGGCACCCGATCGAGGCGGATCTCGGTGCGCTTCGCCTGCCGCACGACCGCC